>JBAZLW010000099.1:0-8451 GCA_041650095.1 Hydrogenophilaceae bacterium
GGATTCAAGAACGATGTCAACCCTGACCAAAGCAGAACTCGCCGATCTACTGTTCGACAGTGTCGGACTCAACAAACGCGAGGCGAAGGAAATGGTGGAGAATTTCTTCGAGGAGATTCGCTTCGCACTGGAACGGGGCGACAGTGTGAAACTGTCCGGCTTCGGCAACTTCCAACTGCGGGAAAAACCCCAGCGTCCCGGTCGCAATCCCAAGACCGGCGAGGAAATGCCCATCTCCGCCCGGCGCGTGGTCACCTTCCACGCCAGCCAGAAACTGAAGGCAATGGTGGAAACGGTCGATGTCGGAACAACCGGCGAACAGTGATCTGCCCGCCATTCCGCCGAAGCGTTACTTCACCATCGGCGAGGTAAGCGAGCTCTGTGCGGTCAAGCCGCACGTCCTGCGCTATTGGGAGCAGGAGTTCAGCCAGCTCAAACCGGTCAAGCGGCGCGGCAACCGGCGTTATTACCAGCACCATGAGGTCATGCTCATCCGGCGCATCCGGTCGCTGCTGTACGAGGAAGGCTTCACCATTACCGGCGCGCGCAACCGCTTGCTGCATGACGGCGGCATCGATCTGCATCCGGCGCCCGTTTCCGCTCCGGTGGTTGCCGTCGCGCCGGTCGTCACACCCGCCGATGACAAGGATGTCGATCTGGCCGAGTTGAAGCGCGAGATCGGCGCCATCATCCAGTTGCTAAAGTCCTGACGGATATTTGCGGTTGGGCATTTTTCGGATTCCTTTTTCTCGGCCGTGTGGCTATAATGCGCGGCTCGTCGGGGCGTAGCGCAGCCTGGTAGCGCACCTGCATGGGGTGCAGGGGGTCGGAAGTTCGAATCTTCTCGCCCCGACCACTATTGATCGATGACTTACCAGGGTCACGAGACACGAAGGCCAGCTAATCCAGCTGGCTTTTTTGTTTGTTGCCCCCGGACGCGACAGCATGACCGCGACGACTCTTCGAGCTATCGGCAACAAAGCTTAATTGGGTAGTATCGGCCTGTATCCAGTTTATGCGGACAGACCTTTTCACGGTGTTGCCATCAATCGGGGAGAGCCCTTTGTCGTGTGATTCCATGCTTGGCCGCGCCACCGGATACCCAAGCGATGTCTTGGTGATGGCTGCCGGTACGGCCATCTTTACGGCGGCCACATTGCCGTGGTTCGGGAAACCGGGCCGGCTTGTCGGGGCGGTCGAGTGAGCGCTGGTCCGACTTCGCCGCCCGACTGGGCCAGGCGCCGGTGGCATCGGCTCTACGAATACATTGCGCTATGGTTCGGCTTGGGCTTGCTCGGCACCCTGACCCTGACCTGGTCCCTGCTTTCGGTGCCGCTCTATTACGTCCTGCCGAGGTGGTGGGCTGTGCCGCTCGGGCGCTGGGCCATCACCACGGTCTTTCGCAGCTACCTGGGCGTGCTTGCCCTGGTCGGGGCCTTCCGCTTCGACCTCACGGCGCTCGACGCCCTGCGCGACCAAGGCCCGCTGGTCATCGCCCCCAACCACCCCGGCCTGCTCGACGCCCTGTTGGTCATCTCGCGCCTACCCAATGTGGCCTGCATCATGAAGGCTGCCCTGGTCGACAACATCTTTCTCGGCGCCGGCGCCCGCCTGGCCGGCTATATCCGCAACGACGCCCAGTTGAGCATGATCCGGCAAGCCGTGGCCGATCTGAAAAACGGCAGTCACCTGCTGATCTTCCCGGAAGGCACCCGCACCACCCGCTGGCCGATCAATCCCTGCAAGGGCTCGATCGCGCTCATCGCCAGCCGGGCCAGGGTGCCGATCCAGACCGTATTGATCGAGACCGACTCGGCCTATCTCGGCAAGGGCTGGCCTCTGTTCCGGCGCCCGAACATGCCGATCACCTATCGCGTCCGGCTCGGTCGGCGCTTCGAGCCGCCGGGCAAGGCCGGGGTATTCAGCGGCGAACTGGAGCGCTACTTCATGGCCGAGCTCGGCCATGCGTCCTGCTTGCGACCGCCCGGCGCCGCGCCGACCGTGGCACCCGATACGGAGCCAGCCAACCATGGCACCTGACATGAACGCCTCCGCCAGCCACCTGGTGCTGATCCCCAGTTACAACCCCGGCGCCAAGGCCTATGACACGGTGCGCGCCGCCCGCCAACATTGGACCCCGGTGTGGGTGGTGGTGGACGGCAGCAGCGACGGCACCGCCGCTGGCCTCCAGGCAATGGCCGCGACCGATCCCGGCCTCAGGGTGATCGTGTTGCCCGTAAACGTCGGCAAGGGCGCAGCGGTACTGCACGGTCTCGATCTGGCCGTAAAGGAAGGCTACAGCCACGTCCTCACCATGGATTCGGACGGCCAGCACCCGGCCGAGCTCATCCCGTCCTTCATGGCCGCCCGATGGCCGCCCCGGCCTGTATGGTGCTGGGGAAGCCGGTGTTCGACGCCAGCGCGCCCAACCTGCGCGTGCAGGGCCGCAAGCTATCCAACGGCTGGGCCAACCTGGAAACCTTGTGGATGGGCATCGGCGATTCGCTCTACGGCTTCCGTATCTATCCCATCGAACCCCTGCGCCAGGTGATGCATGGCCGGCGCTGGATGCGCCGCTTCGACTTCGACCCCGAGGCCGTGGTGCGCCTGTGCTGGCGCGGCGTGCGCCCGATCAACCTGCCGGCGCCGGTGAAATACCTGCGCGCCGACGAAGGCGGCGTGTCGCATTTCAATTACCTGCGCGACAACATCCTGCTGACCTGGATGCACGCCCGCCTGCTGCTCGGTTTCCTGCTCAGGCTGCCGTTACTGATCGTGCGGCGGCTGACTGGAAACTGAACGCGGCCTCAAGTCATGCCGCCGCACACCGAGATGATCTGTCCGCTGATGTAGCTGGCCTGATCAGAGGCGAGGAAACCGACCAGGTCCGCCACTTCTTCCGGCCGTCCGGCCCGCTTCATGGGCACCAGGGTGGCGATGGCCTTGTCGTCGAAGACCCCGTCTATCATGCCGGTGCGGATGATGCCCGGCGCCACCGCGTTCACCGTGATGCCGCGGCTGGCCAGTTCCAGAGACAACGACTTGGTGGCGGCGTGCAGCCCCCCCTTGGCGGCGGCATAGTTGACCTGGCCGCGGTTGCCGGCCAGTCCGGCGATGGAGGTGATGTTGATGATCCGGCCCCAGCGGCTGCGGACCATGGCCAGGGTCAGTGGCTGGGTGACGTTGAAGAAGCCGTTGAGCGACACGTCGAGCACCTTGTGCCATTGCTCTGCGCGCATGCCGGGGAAGACGGCGTCGTCATGCACCCCGGCATTGTTGACCAGGACCTGGATCGGCGTGTCCACCACCAGGGCTTCGAGGATGCGGCGGCTAGCCTCGGCGTCGGTGACATCGAAGGCGATGGCCTCGGCGGCGCCGCCGGCCTGGCGGATCTCTTCCGCCAGCGCCGCCGCCTTGGTCGGGTTGCTGTTGGCGTGGACATAGACATAACAGCCATCCGCGGCCAGGCGCCGGCAGATCGCGGCGCCGATGCCGCCGCTGCCGCCGGTGACCAGGGCGCGCTTCATGGTTGATTCCCCAGTTTCGCTGCATCCAGCACCACGATGGCGCGGCCGTTCAGCAGCATCTGCTCCCCCGCGGCAACACTGAAGCCATACATGACCAGGTTGTCGTCGCCGGATAGGCGCTCGGCCTCGATACTGAGGTCGGCCTCGATGTCATCGAGACGTGGGACATGCAGCTCGACCCCGCGTACGCTGGTCAGGTAGCCGGACCTGGGGGCGCCGTCGGCCGCCGCCAGCAGGCCGCCATGGGCGGCCATGGCCTGGGCGGCGTACTCGATGCCGCAGGCGGCCCCGAGCCGGCCGTGGCCGCGCAGCGGGTTGTCCGGGGCGCGGTGGCTGCTGGCGGTGCAGCGGATTTTCTGGCTGTCCCAGGCATCGATGCGGTCGAGCAGGCACATGCTGCCCTGGTGCGGGATGTGGCCGAGCAGCCAGTCCCTGTCTAGCGGCATGGCTGGACCTCCACGGCCAGGCTGAGCGGCTCCAGGTATTCCAGGACCACACGCTCCGCGTGGCCGCGGGCCAGGGCCTGCAGCAGGGGCAGGCTGCGCGCCGACGGGACCTGGCGGCGCAGGGCCTCCAGGTCCGGGTTCGCCAACTGGTCCACCGGTCCCGCCGACAGTTCGACTTGCAGGCAGGCCAGGGTATGGGGGCCTTGGTGTGGCATCAGCACCAGGGCCAGGCCGAAGGCGGCAGGCAGCGGTCGCTTGGCGTGCAGCGGCTCCGGGTAAGGCGCCTCGTAGGCCACCAGCAGGGTGCCGGTCGCGTCCACGCTCACCTGGGTCATGGCCTCCAGCAGGCCGGCGCCGAAACTGCCGTCATAGGCGCACAGCACGGTGGCCGGGGTCATGGCGCCGGAGGCGATGCCCCAGTAGCCGGCCGGGGCGTTATGCACCGAATTGTGGAAGCGGGTAGGGGAGAGCTGGCGATCCTCCGAGGCCAGGGTCCGGCAGATGACGTCGCAGTTGTCGCCATCGGCGCCGGAGGAGGCGAACACGCTGGCCAACTGGCCGGCATTCGCTTGCGCCGCGGTGATCGCCTCCTGCGCCACGGCCAGGGAGATCTTGACCGGCAGGCCGACCCGGCGCCGCTCGGCGGGCGGGAGCGTCAGCGGCGGCGGCACGACCACGGCGCGCGGCGCATAGTCGACCGCGCCGGCCAGGATCGGCTGAGCAGTGTCCCAGTTGTCCAGGTCCGGGCCGAGCAGGCCGATGCCGTCGAGGTAGGCGGTCAGCTTCATGTCAGCCCGCCCTGCCCAGCACCAGGCTGCAATTGGTGCCGCCGAAGCCGAAGGAGTTGCTCAGCACCCGGGCCGGGGCGACAGCGCGGTTGTCGGTCAGGTACTGGATGGCGATGCCCGGATCGACCTGGCGGGTGTTGACGCCGCCGGGCAGGAAGCCGTGGCGCAGGGCCAGGGCGCTGATGACGGCCTCCAGGCCGCCGGCCGCCCCCAGGGTGTGGCCGGTCGCGCCCTTGGTCGAGCTGCACGGCACCCGGTCGCCGAACAAGGCCGCTACCGCCTTGCCCTCGGCGGCGTCGTTGCTGGGCGTGGCGGTGCCATGCAGGTTGATGTAGTCGATCTCCGTCGCTTGCAGGTCGGCCGACTGCAGGGCGGCGGACATGGCCATCCGGGCGCCCAGGCCGTCGGGATGGGGCGACGACATGTGGTGGGCGTCGCTGGACTCGCCCGCACCCAGGAGCAGCACGGCCCTGGCATCCAGGCTGTCCGGCGGCCGTTCCAGCAGGATGAAGGCGGCGGCCTCGCCGATCGAGATGCCGTTGCGCTCGGTATCGAACGGCCGGCAGGGTTCCGGCGCGAGCAGTTCCAGGGAGTTGAAGCCGTACAGGGTGGTCAGGCACAGTGAATCCACCCCGCCCACCAGGGCGGCATCGATGAGCCCGGCCGCCAGCATGCGGGCGGCCGAGGCGAACACCTTGGCGCTCGATGAACAGGCGGTGGAGATCACCATGGCCGGCCCTTCCAGGTGAAATGCATGGCGCACGAAATCGGCCACCGAATAGGTGTTGTGGGTGGTGCGATAGATGAAGTCGTCCGGCAGGGCGCCGGTGGCCGGGTCGCGTCGGCGATAGGCCTGCTCGGCCTGCAGGATGCCGGCGGTGCTGGTGCCGAGAAAGACGCCCACCCGGCGCCGGCCATGACGGGCGATGGCCGCCTCGACGGCGGC
The DNA here is from genome assembly GCA_041650095.1 of Hydrogenophilaceae bacterium. Classification (GTDB taxonomy): domain Bacteria; phylum Pseudomonadota; class Gammaproteobacteria; order Burkholderiales; family Thiobacillaceae; genus Parasulfuritortus. Next base: position 5,708 of record JBAZLW010000099.1, read on the forward strand.
GTCGAAGCCGTCCTGCTGCAGGCCCAGCCAGGCCAGGCGGTTGTTGCGGCATTCGTATTCGGCGAGCGGGGCGGGCAGTGGGCAATCATCCACCTGTGCCACCTCGCCGATGCAGGTGTCGAGATCGTGCACGGTCTCGAAGCGGCAGGGTGTCAGGCCGCCGCGATGCTGCCGCAATGCGGCCAGCGTGGCGTCCAGGCCGTGGCCCAGGCAGCTGCTGGCGGTGTAGTGGCTAAGGTGGAGTGGGGTCACGTAAAAATAGGGTCGGTCAGGCTTTGCGCTGAATTCTAACTGATGTCCGCGTCCCAGCCTTCACCCGGCCGTGCAACCGGTCCGGCAAGCTGTCTTGTTCACGTAACAACCGTGTACAGGGGCACGCTTACGCTGCCCTGGCCGTTGCCCCAGGAACCTGAATGGGGGGTCGAACGAACCTTTCGTGGCTGTACGGCTCCTAAAGCATGCTGAGGTCCTATGGTGTCGGTGGACTCGCGGCATTCCCGCTTCCGAGCGCCCCGCAATAGCCACCTCGCTTCAGAACGACAACGCATCAGCGAAGCCCGCCATCACGATCCCTTTACCATGCGAATGAATAATGACTAGCGCACAATGGTTTTTGCTCCTGGGCGGCCTGCTGCTCGCCAGGGGTTTGACTACCTCGCTGCTTCAGCGCCTGCCGGTCACCCCGGCCATCATCTATCTGGCGGTGGGGGTGCTGGTCGGACCTACGGTACTCGATTTCTTTCACTTCAATCCGCTCAAGGAATCGGCCCTGCTGGAAGTGCTGACCGAAGTGGCGGTGCTGATTTCACTGTTTTCCGCAGGCGTCAAAATGCCCGTGCCGGTCAGCCTTGCCCGCTGGCGCAAGCCGATTCTGCTGGCAACGGTAGCCATGGCGGTCAGCGTTGGGCTGGTCGCCGCCTTCGCCTATTACCTGCTCGACCTGCCCCTGGGCGCGGGCGTCCTGCTCGGCGCCATCCTGGCGCCCACCGATCCTGTGCTGGCGACCGACGTCCAGATCCGCCATCCCGGTGACCGCGACCAGCTACGTTTTACCTTGACTTGCGAGGCAGGCATGAACGACGGCAGCGCGTTTCCGTTTGTCATGCTGGGCATGGGTTTGCTCGGACTGCATGAACTCGGGGAGTTCGGCCTGCGCTGGGCGCTGGTCGATGTGCTATGGGCCACGGCAGCGGGGATCGCCATCGGGGTCATGGCTGGCGTCGCACTGGCCTATTTGGCACGGAAACTGCGCGGCGACCCACCCGAGCACACGCTCCTGGACGACTTCCTCGGGCTAGGCCTGATCGGCGTGGTATACGGCTTGAGCGTGCTGGTCAACGCGTGGGGATTCCTGGCGGTCTTTTTCGCGGCCGTCGCGTTGCGTCAGACCGAGCTCAAACTCGCCGGCGTTGGGCAGGCCTCTCCGGATCGGAGGCAAGCCGACGGAAGCGAACCGGAAGCCGCACAGGCAAGCCCCGATAGCGAGCCACCGCCGACCGTCAGCGGCGGCTCGCTGGTCTTCAAGGAGCATCTGGAGAGGCTCTCCGAGTTGGTGCTGGTGCTGCTCATCGGCGGCACCCTGTTTGTCGATTCGTGGAGCTGGCGGGCGGTGGGGTTGGCCCTGTTTCTGTTCATGGTCGCGCGCCCGGTCAGCGTACTCGCCAGCCTGTCGGGCAACCGCACGTCGTGGCCGATACGCGGCATGGTGGGCTGGTTCGGGGTACGCGGCATCGGTTCGCTGTACTACCTGATGTATGCCATTCAGCATGGCCTCCCCGAAGACCTGGCCCTGGAGCTGATCCAGCTGACGCTCGTTGCAGTCTCGCTTTCCATTCTGGTCCACGGAACCAGCGTCAAGCCGCTGATGAGCCTGTTCTGGCGCCACCGCAAGCGCTTGTCTGCGCCGTAGCGGGGCGGAGTCAGGGTGCGGAACCGGCCAGTGCGGACCTCAGGGTGATCGTCTTGAGGCCGGCGGCGGCGGCCGCTTCCAGCAGGAGGGGCAGGACGGCCAGGATCACCGGCTGACCGTCCGCGGTGCGCGCGGCGTGGCCATCGTGCAGGAGCAGGATGTCGCCGGCCGTGAGGCCGCGGCTCAGGCGCCGGGCCACCTCGTCGGCATCCCGGTTGCGGGTGTCGAAGCCGCGCCGGGTCCAGCTCGCCAGATGGAGGCCTTGCTGGGCCAGGATGGGTTCCAGGAAGGGGTTGCGCAGGCCCGCCGTGGGCCGGAAGAAACACGGTGGCTGGCCGGTGATGGCGGCCAGGCTGTCCTGGCCGGATTCGACCTCGCGGGCCATGCGGCGCGGCCCGAAGGTGGCGAAATGATGATAATGGTGCTGACCGTGGTTTTCCACGGCATGGCCGCGCCGGACGATCTCGCGGCACAGTTCGGGATGGCGTTGGGCCTGCGCCCCGATGCAGAAGAAACTGGCGCGGGCGGCATGGCGGTCGAGCAGGTCGAGCACCTGCGGCGTCACCTCCGGGTCGGGGCCGTCGTCGATGGTGATGGCGATATGCCCCGGCGCCGCGGCGGCCGGCAGCCGCACCCAGTTGGGGCCGAGACAGCGGCTGCGCGGCCAGAGGCCGGCGGCGCCGAGGACCAGGTGGTTGGCGGCCAGCGCGCCTAGCCCCCAGGGCCACAGCCCCGGTTGCAGGGCCAGCAGCCCCAGGACCCCGGCATGGAGGGCGAAAGAGGCCTGCAACAGCGGCGCCGGTCGCCATGGGCGGCGGGCATGGGGCGGCGGCAA
>JBAZLW010000100.1:0-8441 GCA_041650095.1 Hydrogenophilaceae bacterium
CTTCTTCGGCGCCTATGCCACCATGGTCATCGCTTTCCTGTACATCGCCCTGCAGAAATGGCGCGGCGGCGTGTACATGAGCAGCAACCTGGCCGGTGCCTGGAAGTGGAAATGGGCGATCTTCCTGCTCCACGCCGGCATGATCGCCATGGTCATGGGCATGCTGATCGCCGGTTACGAGCAGTCGCAGATCGAACGCGCCATCGGCGGCTCGGACTGGGTGGCCTACTTCGCGGCCCAGTCCCATCGCTGGTTCATGCAGGGCATGTTCTGGCGCCAGATCGGCGGCTGGGTGTTCGCCTCCGGCTTCGTGCTGCTGGCCTGGGACCTGATGACCATCGGCAAGCGCGAGACCCGCCCGGCCCTGACGCACACGGCGACCGAGACCGCCGCATAAGTTTTTCTCTCTTAGCACAGGAAGTCCTTGGCCCGCCTATTGGCGGGCCTTTTTTATCCGCGGCCAGGACAGCCGCCGTCCGCCCCCAAGCAGGTGGATGGCCCGCCGGCATTGCCAAGGGCTTGTTGAGAAGCAACCGATACGGGCAATAAAAAAGGCCCCCGCGATCACCGCGAGGGCCCAACTCCAGCCGGGGCCGGAGATAAGGAGAGACTACACGCTGCCCAATCGCCGCATCGTTTTCCCTGGAGGCATTCCCTCAGTGTTCCGCTTCAGCCACCCGTGGGACCGTTGTGGCAGTCATAGCAGCCCACCGGCTGTCCGGCCGAATAGGACTTGCTGCGGCCGTCGCCGACGCTGAAGGTCCGGTTCGCCTTCACCGTCGACAGCGGGCTGCCGCGGTAATCGGCGCCATGACAGTAGGCGCAGGTGGACTGGATCCCCTTGGCGCGGTCGTGGTGCTCTTTCACCCAGGTCTGGCCCAGGGTGTGCATGCCATGGGGACCGCCACTGGTGGTCAGCGGTACGGACTTGTGGCAGGCCGAGCATTCACTGATGGTGCCGGCGAAACCTTGCAGGTCCTGGGACAGCAGATTGTCATTGGCATGCGAGCTGGGGTACTCGGCATGGGTAGCGCCGTGGCAGGCCTCGCACTGCAGGTTGCCGTGGCCCTTGCTCATGCGGAACAGCGAGAAGCCGGCGGCAGGCGTGTCGGGGTTGGTCGCGAACCGGGTATCCAGCCACTGTTTCAGGATGCCGGTACCGGAAACCGCCGACAGTTCACGCTGACCGTCATGGTGACAGGCCTGGCAGTTGGGCTGTGCCAGCCAGCCGACCCGTCCGCTCGCCCCGACCTTGGTCATGCTGCCGTGGCAGCTCTGGCACTGCATGGCCATGGAACCGTCGCTCAGCGTGGCGGTACCCATGACGCCGCGCAGGCACTTGGTTTCCGAACCCGGGTGGCATTGGTAGCAGGCGCTGCGGTTGGTGGTGCTTTCCAGCGGCAGGCCATTGGTCGGATCGGTGGTCATGGCGTGCTTGGCGTGCATGGCTTCGGTCAGGGGCTTGATGCCGGAAAGCCCGGTGCCCGGCAGGGCATTGGAGGCGTGGCAGGCCGCGCACAGGATGGGCTTGCCCGAGTCCGCCGTGGCAAGCAGGCCGCGCGAGTCGTAGCCCTTGGCCGCCAGGGCCGCCTTGAAGGTGTCGCTGGTTGCCGATTTCTCGTCGTGCAGGCGCAGTATGTTGCGGCGGTAGTCACGTTCCGGGTTGGCCTCGTTCACCCAGCCTGCGGTCGGCTGCGCGGCCTGTTTCGCGGCATTGCTGCTGGTGGAGGAAGCGTGGCAGCTGGTACAGCTCATCTCATCGGAGACCGGCAGGACCACGCGGGCCGTGGCCAGCTGCTTCCCGGTGCTGTCACGGGCGACGACCCTGACCAAGGGGTAGGGATTCTTGGTCATGCTGTCGTCGTAGGGGGTGATGGGAACGCCTTCCGCCTCGAACTGCATCTTGGCGGCGTTGTAGGCCATGGCCTGCGGTGTGTCGGTGGCCATGCGGTTGCCGGCCAGGCCGACGTCGTTGGCCAGATCGGCACCGAACAGCGACTTGGCGTAGGTCCAGAAGTTGGTCTTGGTCGAGGAGATGCTGTTCCTCGAGCCGGTCGGATCGGCCATGGCCTCGTAGGTCACGCTGACACCCGAGGTGACCAGCTTGCCGGTGCTGCTGTTGACCACCTGGGCATGCAGGTTGTTGTAGGGCGGCAGGATGGAGAAGACCGAATAGTCCGCGTCCATGCAATGCATGCCGAGGTCGTTCCATGCCACGAGGGTGTAGCTGGCGCTACTGCTCGTCGCCGAGGTCACCGTGACCGGCACGACGAGGGCTGTCTTGGTGTCCCTGACCGTGAGCGTGGCGCCCCCCGCGGCAATGCCCTTGACCGTGATGGAGGTACCGGATAGCGAGGCCGAAATCTTGCTGGCGTCCGAGCTCGTCAGGGTGACGGCGCCGGTCGCATTGCTGACGGCCAGGGTGCCGGATTGGCCGGCCGGCAGCGTCAGGGACGTCGGGGATACCGTCATGGGCGCCTTGACCGTCACGGCGATGGTCTTGGTGCCGCTCCTGTCCTTGACGGACAAGGTAGCCGTGCCTACCGCCTTTGCCGTGACCTGGACCGTACTGCTCAGCAAAGCGGCGGCAACCACTTTGGTGTTCGAATTGGCGACCGAGGCCTTGCCCTTGACATTGGTGAGGGTGACCGTGGCCTTCTCGCCTGGGATCAGGGTCAGTGCAGCGGTCGACAAGGTCGCCGCCTGGGAGGCGACCATCATGAATGGCAGGGTCAACAGCCACAGCCAGCCATATTTTCTGAGCAGGTCCATTTCCATCTCCTAGAAGGTCCACAACCAGCAATCATTTGATTTGTTAAGCCCAGGCTTCCCTCCTGGCTTCCGACATGGCGCAGCCAGCAACGGACTTAGGACGATCGATCCCCGCACCAGTCATGTAAAGGAAGTGGCGTGCGCCAACTCCGCATGCATGTGGACACTGAATAGCCGCTGGGGGACAAATGGAAACTGAACTGGCACCTGATGGAAAAGCACAGGTGGCGGTCCCGCTGTCATAGGTGTCTACCCTTAGACCGGAGACTTTGCGTCCCCATCTTTCGATGGGTTTGCCATGTCGTGCGTGGAATCTAGTGCCACACAAAAATTCTGTCAATCAGATAATTCTGATCAACGAATGGGGTGATTTTTTGCCTAAATTGAAGGCATGATCCTGCTGACAGGAGGCATTCAATGTCCACCCCACCCGTTGCTGCACTGCTCATCGCCTTGGTCTGGTTGACCGGGTGCGCCTCGCCCCGCTATCAAACCGCCTACCGCTATGAACCACCCTCGGATCCTGCTGCCGCCCCGTGCCTGGAGCAATGCGCGGTTGCACTGCGCGACTGCCAGTCACGCTGCAGCGAGGCGCATCAGGCCTGCCTGAAGACGATCGAGCCGGGGGTGGAAAGCAGTTATGCCGAGGCGCTGAAGCGTTACGCCGACGACCTCGACCGGTATCGGGCCGACCTCGACCGTTACCGCTTCAATCTATGGCTGGGCTGGGGTCATGGCTACTGGGGGTATGACCCGTGGCCACCCTACTACATGTCGATGATCACGACGGTCCCGCCCAGCCGGGAAGCCATACGCAATCGCCTGGCCAAGGAAAGATGCGACGCCGACTGCGGCTGCCAAGGCCGCCATGATGCCTGTTTCATCGGCTGCGGCGGCAAGAAAGTCGAGGAGACCCGCTGCATCGCCAACTGCCCGCCGCATTGAACGGCCGGTCTGAAATCAGGCCAGGCCGCGCAGGTCGCGAATGCGGTCGTGGTAGCGCGCCCGGTAGAGCAGGCGACGGCGTTCCGGCGTGTCGCTGAAGCCGTCGCGGGTATGCAGCACGTTGTTGCAGAGCAGGCCCATGCCCGGTTGCAGTTTGAGCCGGAACCAGCCGGCAGGCTGGCTGACGAGCAGGTCCTCGATGGCCTGCACCGCGGCCTGGGTGACCGGGTCGTCCTTCCAGGCGATGCTCTTGGTGCGGGCGGTGTAGCGCAGGTGCAGGCCGCCGCTGGCAGGGTCGACCAGAAACACCGGGCCGGGCTCCGCCGGCCGCTCGCCGTCGATCTCGTCGATGCGCGCCGGGATGGTCATGGCATCCGGTGCCATCAGGGCCCGGATGAATTCCGGATTGCTGTCGCGCAGCTGAATGTAGGCCAGGTCCTGGTCGTACAGCTCATTGTCGCCGCCCGCCTCGGCCTCGCGCACGCAGTGCAGGGTCATGGCCAGGATGCGCCGGGGCTCCGGGTTGTAGTAGCCGTCGGTGTGCCAGCGGATGCGGTGGTGGGTGTAGGGGATGTAGTCGCCCCGCTTGCCGCCGGCATCGTCATCGCGCGGGGTCAGGCTGGAGATGCCGTCTTCGTCGGCCAGCCAGTTGGCATCGAGCCGGGTCAGGCCGAACTGGGCCGACAGCGCACGCACCGCCGCCTTGTCCTCGGCCTCGCCCAAGGCGGTGGCATAGATGACCATGTTGGTCTTGGCGACCCGTTCGAGCACGGCGCGGTATTCGGCGTCGGTCAGGGCATGCGGGTCGCGCACCTCGACGATGAGGTCCTCGCCCCGGGTCGGGTAGCCGGCCAGCTTGGCGGCGCGCCAGCGTTGGTAGCCGGCTTCGTTGTCGGGGTGGAAGGGGGAGTCGAGGGGAATCATTGACGAGTGACGAGTGACGAGTGACGAGTGACGAGTGACGAGTGACGAGTGACGAGTGACGAGTGACGAGCAAGGCTAAACCGCGCCTATCACTTTGTCACTGGATAAAACCCGTCCACCTGCTTCTTCACCGTGCCCAGTATCTCGGGCATCTCGATGTCCATGATCTGGTCCTGGATCCAGGTTTGGTCGGACTTTTCCATGTCGTCGCGGATCTGCAGGCTGAGGTAGCGCAGGGCCGGAAAGCTGGGGCGGTCGTCGGGGAAGTCGTAGTGACCATATTCGGTCATGCGGGCATTCAGCATGTCGATGTAGCCCTGCTGGTAATCGTAGTCGGCATCCTTCACGCCCTCGGTGAACTCGAGGATGTTGTCCTCCATGACCTCGGCCAGGCGCACGCCCAGGGCGCTGACCAGTTCGCCGCGGGCCTCGTCGCTCATGCGCGGAAAGATCAGGCGGTCGACGAAATGCACGGCAAATGCGGTCAGCTCGCCGATGATCTTGAAGCCGCGCTGGGGCGTGATGATGTCGAAATCCGCCTTGGACAGGTTGTCTATGGTGCGGTCGGCCATGCGCCAGATGGTGGTCGCCAGGGCGCTGGCGTTATCCTCGGCGGAACGTTCGCCTTCCTTCTTGAACCAGACGGTCTTTACTCGGGTAGGGGCAGCCATTTATTCACCTGTAGCTATGGGACGCGAAGGATCGGTGATCCATTCGCTCCAGGAACCGACGTACAGCCTGGAACCGGACAGGCCGGCAACTTCCATGGCCAGGATATTGTGACAGGCGGTGACGCCGGAACCGCACATGTGGATCACGTCGGACGGCGCCCGGCCCTTGAGCAGAGCCTGATAGTACTCGCGCAGGGCCTCGGGCGGCATGAAGGTGCCGTCGAGATCGAGGTTCTCGTCGAACATCCAGTTGATCGCACCGGGGATATGGCCGGCCACCGGATCGAGCGGCTCGTATTCGCCGGTGAAGCGACGATCCGGGCGGGCGTCGAGGATCAGCTTGTCGGGGTTGGCCATGGCTCGGGCAACTTCATCGGCACTGACGTACTGGCTGCGTTCGGGCAGGCTGGCACAGGCGCCCTTGCATTCGACCGGACAGACTTCATGCGTGGTCGGACGGTGCTCGCGCGTCCACTTCGGGTAACCGCCGTCGAGCAGCGCGACGCCGGGGTGGCCAAGCCAGCGCAACAGCCACCACAGTCGCACGGCCATGGCGCCGAAGCTGTCGTCGTAGACGACCACCTGCTTGTTGACGCCGATACCCCACTTGCACAACCTCTCGGTCAGCGTCTGCACATCGGGCAGGGGGTGACGACCGGTGTCAGGACCGATGGGCGCCGACAGATCCTCATCCAGGTGGGCATAACGGGCGCCGGGGATATGCCCCTTTAGATAGGCCTGACGGCCGGCTTCAGCATCGGTCAGGGTAAACCGGCAATCAACCACGACCCAGTGCGGGTCTTCGAGGTGACGCGCCAGATCGTCGGTGGAAACGAGGGTGGTGTAGAACATAAGCAACCAGTGACGAGTTACGAGTGACGAGGACAGGCTTCGCCTCCCGCCACTCGTAACCCGCCGCAATGACGGATTGGAAGGACGAGGACCGATGGTAGGACGAGGGTCTCGTCACTTGCCACCGGTCACTCGTCACTGCTCTTAGTAGCCGCCCTTGCCGAACGGCTTGGGCAGGCCGGCGACCTTGGAGGCCTGGCGGTTGGGCTGCTTGGGGAACAGCGTGTAGAGCGTCTTCTTCCAGTCGGTGCCCGGATGCTCCTCATCCAGGCCAGCCACCATGTTGCGGAAATTGGGGGTGTGCCCGTCTTCCTGGTAGCGTTCGCGCATGAAGCGGATCACGGTCCAATGATCATCGGTCAGCTTGATGTCTTCGGCCTCGGCAATGATTGGCACAATCTCGTCGCTGAAATTGGCTTCGGTCAGAAAGTCCTCGTCATCGACTTCCAGTTCTTCGCCGTTGAGTACGTATCCCACGATTTTTCTCCTATACACGAGTTGCAAAAAACTGCGATCAGTTGAGTTGTCAGACCCTTAGCTGATCGCGACTTCCTTGATGGATTTGTGAGGGACAAACAATCCGCAGCCATAGGCGCGGTGGCGGCCCAACCCCTGCTCCTGCACCAGCAATGATTGCTGAGGACTGACATCGTGCAGCATCAGGCTGTAACCCCATACTTCCCCCTCGGGGAGGCATATTTTACGCTTCTTGCCAGGAATCAGGCCGCATTGCACCGCCATTTTTTCTAATTCGGCCCGTGCCGCCTCGAGGAATTCAATCTCGTCTTCCGTACCAAAATCGACCAGAGGCGCGTACAGGTAGGCGAACGGCATCAACTGTTTCTCCTTGGCGGTTCCAATCAGCAGTTCGCCGGCACCGCTGTCGATACGCTTGCCGACCAGGGCGCGAACCTCATCCAGATGCTCGACCGTGACCCGCAGCACCAGCTTGACGCGGCGATTGATGACCAGGTTGTCGTTACGCCCGGTCGGCGCGCCGTGCACGGGATGAATCCCCTCGCCCGCCGTATCGCCGAGCCAGGGCAGGAAGTGCCTGACCGCCTGGTAGAGATTATGGCCATGATCGGCGGGTATTTCGTTGCCCTCAATGTCGAACTGTACATCCTTGAAGCGGGGCACATATTCGAAGTCCTTGATGGCTTCCCATTCCGGGCTATAGAGACGCATGTTTATTCCTCGCTGACATTGGGTTGCTCCGCTGCTGCCAGTGGCTCTGCCCATTTCAGCATCTCATCGGCCCAGAACTTGGCCGTCACCGGATCGACATCGAAGATGGTGAAGCGGGCACCGCGTTCACGGATGCGCAAGCGCAACATGGGCGTGCCACCGGCCTCGTACTCCACCTGCTGGAGTTCGATTTCCTGGTTGCCGAAGGGATTACGGAACTTGCTGATTGAATTGATCTGGTCCATAGTGAGCAGATTACATTAGAATATGATTGATTGCTAAATATTTGACGTTATTTGTCAGGTATTAGCATCCCCACCTTGGGAGTAGACGAACCTACCCATACGGGTAGGTGGCACCCCCCCCAACGAAGGAGCGGGTTACCCCATCGGAATGATGGCCCCGAGCATCAGGTCTCACTAATATGGCAGGACTCATCTCGTGCCGGCCTGAAGCCCACGGGTAGTGTAAAGGTAGTGACGACATATCGTTTCGCAAGACCTAAAGGAGAAACAGATGGCTAAGCAAATGCACGATACGCCGAACCTGGACGAACTGGAGACCGGCCCCTGGCCCAGCTTCGTGACCGGCATCAAGCGTCTCGCTAAAGACAATGACATGATGGTCGACCTGCTCGGCCAACTGGAAACCTCCTACAAGACCCGCTTCGGTTACTGGAAGGGCGGCACCGTAGGTGTGGTCGGTTACGGCGGCGGCGTGATCCCCCGTTTCACCGAGTTGAAGAATGCCGACGGCACCCCGAAATTCCCCGAGTGCTCCGAGTTCCATACCCTGCGCATCCAGCCTCCCGCCGGCATGCACTACACCTCCGACCTGCTGCGCCAGATGTGCGACGCCTGGCTGGAGACCGGTGGTTCCGGCCTGATCGCCTTCCACGGCCAGTCCGGCGACATCATGCTGCAAGGCATCAAGACCGCCGACGTGCAACGCTCCTTCGACAAGTTCAACGAGATGGGCTTCGACCTCGGTGGCGCCGGCCCGGCCCTGCGCACCTCGATGTCCTGCGTCGGTGCCGCCCGCTGCGAGATGTCCTGTTATGACGAAGCCCGCGCCCTGCGCATCGTCATC
>JBAZLW010000101.1:0-8332 GCA_041650095.1 Hydrogenophilaceae bacterium
TGAGCACATATTCGCCGCGCGTGACGTTGTGGTTGATGCTGAAGGGCTGAACCTGACCTTCCATGTGCACGTTTTGCAGCCCCAGCTTGGCAAAGCGCGCCTTGACCACGGCTTCCTTCCGTGGCGTATCCATGCGCAACTCCGCGGGGCTGATGGCGCCGTCATGATCGTTGTCGAACGCGGCGACGATGTCGGCCGCGTAGGCGCCGCCATCCAGGTACGCGGCCTTCAGGTCCTCAAGCCGTACCGGACGCTTGCGGCCCTGGGCGTCTTCGTAGACCCAATAGAACGTGGTGATCAGGTTGTAGGGCGCCAGCTGGGATGTGCCGTCCACGTTGTTCCGTTGCAGCAGCACCGGCTCGAAGCCGGTCACCAGGGAGCGGACGTCGCCGGGCGTGCCGTCCACGCCCCGGCAGCTGCGCTGCGCGGCGCCGTCAATGCCGATGACGGTCCAGTCGTAGGACTGGATCGCCGGCGCATGCATCTTGGGGATGTGACAGCTCTCGCAGGCCAGGGCGACCATGTGCCTCTCGGCATAGGGCAGCCAGGCCTGGTGACGGGTCGTGGCGTCGTGACAATTTTCGCAGCGGCGCATGGTGCCCTTGTACTCGGGCGCGACGTGAACCTGCGCGCTCTGGCCGCGCGCGAAGTTATGGTCGGGCCGTTGCAGGTAGTCCCCGATATCGAGGGCACGCGGGTCGTAGCGCAGGTGCGACGGCTCCTTGCCCTGGACGTAATTGACGTGGGCCGGATTGTTCAGCGCGTGGTGGCAGTCGGTGCACTTAAGCTGGCGCTGGGCATGGATGTCCCAGGGGCGACGCTGCGCCGACTTGCCGGCCAGGTTGACGCCCGATGCATCGATCCGTTGCGATGCCACGACCTGTCCGGTCGTCGCCGTCTGCGGGTAGTCCAGATTGCAGGCACTGAGCAGGACGGGCGCGTCACCCGCGGGATGCACCTCGCCATGGCAGGCGGCGCAATTGGCGTTGGTCGGGGCCTGGATGCCCAGGTACTTGCCGTCGACGAGGCCGCCCGCGGTAAAGATTGCCCGATTCCACAGCCACCCTTTGCCATCGGCCTCGACGATGTTCAATCCGGAAAGCGTCGCCGTGTTGGCATCGGCAAAGCGGCCGGCGCGAATCGCCGCCTTGCGCGCCGCCAGATTGGGCCGCTCCAGATGACAGAGGAAGCAGTTCATTTCCATGCTTCCGGATGCGGACCAGTTCCACACGGTGCGCTGGCCGGCGGCATCGAGCACCGACGTTTCCGGGTCGCCGGCGCTCGAGGGCAGCTCGGTCAGCGGCCGGCCGGCGCGCGACGTCGTGGCCGGTCCGCCACCGACCACGCGCTCGCCGTTGAGCATCAGCCAGCCCGCGGTCGACAGGTCGAGCCGCTCGTCGCCCGCCTGGGTCAGGAAGCGATAGCGCAGCGGATCCCACTGGCCGAACAGGCCGGGGCTGGAATCCAAGGTCTTGCCGGAAGGCGTGAAGGCGCTCAGGCCCAGGTCCGCATGGAAGGCATGCGAGGCGATGAACGCGGTGTCGTGGCATTGGCCGCAGGTCTTCATCGTCGACACCGGCTGACCACTCTTGAGCACGTTCACCGCGTTGGCATCGAGTAGGGCGAAATTGGGGTGCAGGCTCCCCATCGAAGCCTGCGGCGCGGATGTTGTGACCTGAGGGGCTGGATTGGCGGCGGCAAGCACCGTCGTGCTGGTCAGCAAGGCAATCCATAGGGCACGCGTCAGGGCGCTCATGGCAGTTTCCTCCCACCCCACTTGACCGGATCACCGGCATAACCCAGGGCCTTCCAGTCCATCCGGCCGGGCTTGTCGGTGGCGGAATGGCAGGCGTCGCACTGCAGGGCCTTGTCGGCCGCCTGCACCATGTGCGTGGATTCCCAGTACATGTAGGTTTCGGTGAAGCCGTATTGCCCGCTGTAGGCCAGCCCGGTGATGGGCTCCGCGAGCTTGAATGCCTGATCCCAGTTGAAATGGGTCCAGAAGCCGTCCTTGCCGGAGGTCACCGGCTGCAGCAGGTAGCCGTTGACCTTGTCGTAGGGCTGTTTCGCGACATGCAGCTTGAACGGGAAGATCCGCGCCGTCGGATCCTTGATGCTGCCGGCCGGCTTGTTGATGTAGGTCGGGCCGGTGCGGCTGATCGGATCGCCGAGGAGATAGCGGTATTCGTTGTTGCCGTTGAACCAGAGGTAGGTTGGCGCGAAATTCGCTGCGTAGCTGAATTCGCCCTTGATCTTCAGGTAGGTGTAGTGGTCTTCCTTGCGCCCGTCCTGCCCGGCCTTCGACCAGTCCCAGGTCACCTTCGTCGGCTCTTCCCGCGCGATCGCCGGGATGTGGCAGGTCTGGCAGGCGACCGATTTCAGATGCGTGGCGATGCGTTCGTCCTTGTGGATACTGCCCTTGTGGCACTGCTCACAGGACACCTGCTCGGCGGGATCGATCGTGTAGTTGTCGGCGAGTGCGCGGCCGAGAACTTGATGCTTGCGGGTGACATGGCAGTCGCTGCACTGCAGGTTATGCTTGCCGCCCATGTGCACGTCCAGCGCACGGTCCGGAAAGTACTGGCTCTCGTCGAGATCGCCGTGCTTGACGGCGTTGCCGCCGCCACCGTCGAAATGGCACCTGCCGCAATTTTCCCGGGTGGTTGCACGCACACTCCTGGCGGCGGCAAGGAGATCGACGGACTCGGCCGGATTGCCGAACAAGCCTTTGCTATAGGTGCCAGCGTCGGCATGGCAGACGAGGCAGTCGACGTTCTCTGGATTGGCCTGTTGCGCCGCTTTGCCAGCCTCCCAGCCATAGCCGGCGTGGCAGGTATTGCACTTGTTCTCGTTGCCCTGCGCGCCGATGCAAAAGTTGTTGATCTGGTTGATCTTGCCGATGGTGACCGGTTCCTTGCGCCAGGGCACCTCAAAGGCTTTCGACTCCCAAGTCCAGTGAGTGGTCTTCATCAATTCGGCAGCCGCGTCCTTGTGGCAGACCAGGCAAGCGCGCGTGACGTCCTGGCCAGTCTTGAAGTTGCCCTTGACGATGTCGTGATGGTCGACATGCGCGCTCTTGGCCGGAATATTCGTCGCCGCGTCCCGTGACGGCTTAAACAACGGATGCTGATAGACATAGGGAACGATGATCAGCAGTCCGATGGCGAACAGACCAAGAATCCAACGTGGAAATCGCTTGTTCATCAGGAAGTCCCCTTGTGCGTCACCATGAAACACCCGCTACTTTTCACGATGAGCTACGCCCGCCGGGTGTCGATACGGCCAGCAACAGGTATTGCCTGTCGCGTTGCAACACGCATCGACTAACAACACATCGGCGACTCACGTAGCCAATTTAATATACTAGTTCATGCCTCTAAGATTTGTGCCTTCCAGGATCAAGTCTCTTACAGCTAGGAAATCAAGCGGTGCCGAGGTTCAATCTGACGACCTCGGCGGCGCCAATTGGAATGGCTTCTTTAGGCAGTCAGCTTCAAGCGAATGACCGCAGTGGAGGCTCGACTCGAGTGACCGGCTGTGGCCGGTAGCAGACACCTACGACTGAGTGTGTGGAAGTCAGCTTCGGCCGATGAGCAACCGTTCGGCCCCAGTAGGTAGTTGCCTGATTGGGCACTTGCCTGTCTGGTGATGGCAATCCACGTGCCTTTCCCGGCCTATTCAGTCCGGCTGGCCCAAGCGCCGCGCGGCGCGCTCGCGCCAGCCGGCCGCGAGGACGTCGAGCCGGGCCAGTTCGGCCAGGGCGCCGGCATCGACGGCTGGGCCGAACAGCACCTGCCAGAGCCGGGTCAGGGGCCATTCCGGCCAGCCCCGCTCGACCAGCACGATAGGGTCGCCGGCGGCGACCTCGCCCGGTTCCAGCACCCGGTAGTACCAGCCGGTGCGGCCGCTGGTCAGCACACGCGTGACCATGTCGGTCACGCCGAAGCGCTGGTTCAATTTCCAGCACGGTTGCCGGCCCTGGGATACCTGGATGAGCGCACTGCCGAGCCGGAATAGGTCGCCCAGGCAGACGTCGGCCTCGGTCATGCCCAGGGTGGCCAGGTTCTCCCCGAACGCCCCCGGCGAGTGCAGCAGGTTGGCCCGCTCCGGCAGTTCCATGAGCCAGGCCCCGTAGTGGTCGAAGGGGTAGTGGTGCAGCGCCTTGTCGACGCCGCCGTGGTGGACACGGTCGGCCTGGTTGTCGCCGGCGAGGCCAAAAAGGCCGACGGCGACTCGCCCGGCCACCGGCAGCTTGGCGATCGCACTCGGCTCGCCCTGGGGGCCGAAGGCGGCGACCCGCCCGGTGCGCAGACTCAGCAGTGGCGCGGCAGGTGGCAGCGCGGTCATGGCGCCGCCCTTTTCTTCTCCACCGCCCACACCGCCGCCTCCAGCCTGGAGTGCAGGTTGAGCTTGCGCAGCAGGTGCTTGACGTGGACTTTGACGGTGCCGTCGCTGATGTTGAGTTCGCGCGCGATCAGCTTGTTGCTCATGCCCTGGGCGATGAGGTCGAGGATGCGCCGTTCCTGCTCGGTCAGGCCGGCCTCGTCGGGGTGCTTGGGCTTGCCGTCCTCGCGCATCGAGTGGGCCAGCAAGCGGGTCAGCCGCTCGGTCAGGGTGACCTCGCCGGCGGCCGCCTGCTTGAGCTTGCCGACCAGGTCCTCGGGGTCCATCTCCTTGAGCAGGTAGCCGTCGGCGCCGGCGCGCAGGGCGGCGATCAGGTCGTCCGCCTCGTCGGAGACGGTCAGCATCACCACCCGGCTGTCGAGGTCCCAGCCCTTGATCACCTTGAGCACGTCCAGGCCGCTCATGTCCTTCATGTTGAGGTCGAGCAGGATCAGGTTGGGTGCCAGCTGGCGGGCCAGCTCGAGGCCTTCGCGGCCGCCCGAGGCCTCGCCGACGACGCGGAATTCCGGCGCCTCGGCGAGCAGTTGCAGGACGCCGCGCCGGAACAGCGGGTGGTCGTCGATCATCAACAGGGTCTGCGGGCTGTCCTCAGTCATGCGTTTTGCCTCTTTGCTTGCCGTTGGCGGTGAAGTGCAGCACCACGCGGCTGCCGCCTCCAGGGCGCGGTTCGAAATGGAGATTGCCGTGCAGGGTGCGGGCGCGTTCCTCCATGATAGTCATGCCATAGTGGTGCATGTCGGTGGGTTTGACGATGCCCTTGCCGTCATCCTCCACCATGACCTCGACCCGGCCCTCGCCATCGCAGGTCAGGGCGAGCCGGGCACGGCTGGCGTGGGCATGGCGGAGCACGTTGGACAGGGCTTCGCGGACGATGTGGAGGACGTGGATTTCCTCGTTCGGGCTGAGCTGGCAATCCGCCATCGCCAGGTCGAGTGCGATCGGCAGGCCGCCCCGTTCGGCGAATTCGTTGACCGTGTCGGACAGCACCTTGGCCAGCGGCGCATCTTCCATCTTGAGCCGGAAGGTGGCCAGCAGCTCGCGCAACTGGTGGTAGGCGGCGTTGAGCCCCTCGCGCATTTCCTCGAGTACCGTCTCCAGCTTGCCACTGCCGGATGCCTCGCCGCCCTTGTCATCGCGCAGGGCGGCCTTCATCCGGCTGACCTGGATCTTCATGTAGGCGAGCGACTGGGCCAGGGAGTCGTGCAGTTCGCGCGCGATCACCGCGCGTTCCTCCAGCAGGGCCAGGCGCCGGCTCTGCTCGATGCGCTGCTCGGCGCCGATGGCGACGCCGATATGGCGCGACAGGGCCTCCAGCAACTGCACCTGCCAGGCCTCCAGGTGCCGCCCGGCGGGGATCTCCAGGATCAGCACGCCGTATTGCTGCTCGGCGTCGGCGAGCGGCAGGGTGAGGTGCTGGCGGAAGCCGTCGGCGATGCTGAAACGGGTCTGGTCGCTGCCGTGGCACCACAGGCATTGGCTCTTGTTGCACGGATTGGCATCGCCCGGCAGCATGGTGCTGGCCACCGCGACCCCGCTGTCGCCGCCGTGCTCGCCCAGGCAGATGATGCCGTGACCGAGTTCGAGTATTTCCTCGATATCATGCAGCACGGCCAGGTAGACCGCCTTGCCGGGCGGCGCGCCATGCAGGCGGGCGATGGAGTGGTAGAGCAGCTCCAGGGACTGGTTGCTGCGGGTCAGTTCGGCGGTCTTCTGGCGCACCCGTTCCTCCAGGTCCTGGTACAGCTTGGCCAGGTCCTCGGTCATCCGGTTGAAGGCGCTGCCGACCTGGCCCAGTTCGTCCTCGCCGGTGTATTCGGTGCGCGCCGTCAGGTCGCCCTTGCCGACGCTGGTGGTCAGGCCGAGCAGGGCGCGCAGTGGTTGTACCAGGTGGGTGTGGATCAGCCATACGGTGAGCAGTACCACCAACACGGTCAATATCAGCGCCACCCCGAGCACCACGCGCATGACCAGGATCTTGGCCTCGGTGCTGTCCTCCATCTGCTTCACCAGCAGATTGATCCGGCCCACGAATCGGCTCGTGTCCTCCAGCAGCGCGTCACCCTCTTCGGGCGACGCGACCCCGCGCTGGCCGAGCGCCATGACCAGGAAACGGGGCCGGATTTGTTCGCGCCACTCGGACTCCACCTGCCGGTAGGTCTTGCCCAGGTCGGCGTCGCGGACCTGGGGCAGCATGGCCTTGATGGCGCCGTCCGCCAGCGTCGCATCGAACCGCTCGATCGCCTGCGCGAGCTGTGCGGTCGCACCGGGGGCGGCCCCGGCATGGGCGGCCAGATACAGGCTGGTCATCTGCCAGCTCTGCATGCGCAGGCTGCCGGCGCGGTTGATCGCCTCGCCGCTGCCCTGGGTGGACTCGGCCACCAGTCCCGACACCGCCATGCCGAGCACGGCGAGCATGGAGATGGCCGCGATGGCGCCGCCGATCCTGAGCAGCAGAGAGCGGCTGAAGAGCGGCCAGGAGGGCGGATGAAAGGCGTTCGACGGGGGCATCTGGTTTCCGAAAGAAGTCCACTACCTCTATTTATCGGGTTGCCAGAATCATGGAAATACCCACAACGTGTCATTGAGCAAGGTCATTTTTTTCCCCTTATAGCGATCTTTCGCAGAATCAATCGCTTACCTCGCTACCGACCTACCCATTCGTGGGTAGAAGCGTGGCAAAGACCGCTGCCACCCCCTCTGGCGCTCGATTTCAGGCTCCCTAAACTGGGCCCTGACGATATTCGGATATCGGGGTTTTTAGGGTGGAAAAGCACATGACGCCACGTTCGCAACAACAGCTTTCGGTCCTCATCATGAGCACGCTGGCATTCACGGTGTGCTTCGCGGTGTGGATGATGTTTGCCGTGATCGGCATCCCGATCAAGGCCCAGCTCGGCCTCAACGAGACCGAGTTCGGCCTGTTGGTGGCGATGCCGGTGCTGACCGGCGCCCTGGTGCGCCTGCCGCTGGGCATGTGGACCGACAAGTTCGGCGGCCGCATCGTCTTCTTCGCCCTGATGCTCGCCACGGTGGTGCCGATCTGGCTGATCGAATATGCCACCGAGTTCTGGCACTTCCTGGTCATCGGCCTGTTCGTCGGCCTCGCCGGCGGCTCCTTCTCGGTCGGCATCGCCTACTGCGCGCGCTGGTACGAGAAGCGCCGCCAGGGCATGGCCATGGGGGTGTTCGGCGCCGGCAACTCGGGCGCCGCCCTGACCAAGCTGGTGGCGCCCAGCATCGTGGTGGCCTACGGCTGGACCATGGTGCCGCAGGTCTACGCCGCCGCCATGCTGGTCACCGCCATCCTGTTCTGGCTGTTCACCTACGACGATCCCGCCCACAAGGTGCCCGAGCACGTCACCGTGCGCGACCAGCTCAGGGCACTGAAGGACCCGGCGGTGTGGAAGTACTGCCAGTACTACTCCATCGTCTTCGGCGGCTATGTCGCCCTGGCCCTGTGGATGACCAAGTACTACGTAAGCGAGTACGGCTTCGACCTCAAGACCGCGGCCCTGCTGGCGGCGGCCTTCTCGCTGCCGGGCGGCGTGCTGCGCGCCGTGGGCGGCTGGCTGTCGGACCATTGGGGCGCCCATCGGGTGACCTGGTGGGTGCTCTGGGTGTCCTGGGTCTGCCTGTTCATCATGTCCTATCCCAACACCGAGTTCACCGTGCAGACCGTGACCGGGCCGCAGGTGTTCCACCTGCATCTGGGCCCGGAGCTGTTCACCGCCCTGCTGTTCACCGTCGGCGTCGCCTTCGCCTTCGGCAAGGCCTCGGTGTTCAAGTACATCTCGGACGAGTACCCGCACAACATCGGCGTCATCAGCGGCATCGTCGGCCTCATGGGCGGCCTCGGCGGCTTCCTGCTGCCGATCATGTTCGGCGCCCTGGTCGACCTCACCGGCATCCGCACCTCGGCCTTCATGCT
>JBAZLW010000102.1:0-8300 GCA_041650095.1 Hydrogenophilaceae bacterium
AGGTCTTGCGGGAGGTCTTGCCGACCCCCTGGGCAACCGCCTTCAGGTCCAAGGCCTTGACGATCTTGCCCGAACCCGCCGGGAATTCAACGTCCTTGTAGACCGGATGACCGGCGAAGCCTGGTAGCTTGCGGTAGGTTCCCGTAGTGTCATGACACGCCATGCAGTCGACGTTCTCCTGCTTGGTGAAGTCGAACTTGTCGTCCTTCCAGCCGAAGCCGATATGGCAAGCGGTACAGAATTCCTGGTTGGATGCGATGGAAGTACAGAAGTTGTTGATGACGTGCTTCTTGCCCAGCATCTGGTTGGTCTGGGGATTCAGGAATTCCCAGGTCCAGTGCTTGGTGTGCATCACCTGCTTGCCGGCTTCTGTGTGGCACTTCAGACAAGCTTCCGTAACTTCGGGACCACTCTTGAAGTCCTGTTGCAGTTCCTTGAACTTGCTGTGGTCCGCCGTCGATGCCACCGGTTTTTTCTCGGCCGGTGCCGGCGCCATCGGGGCCTGATCGGTATTGGCCTGGGCGGC
Organism: Hydrogenophilaceae bacterium; assembly: GCA_041650095.1. Lineage (GTDB taxonomy): Bacteria > Pseudomonadota > Gammaproteobacteria > Burkholderiales > Thiobacillaceae > Parasulfuritortus. The sequence goes on from JBAZLW010000102.1 coordinate 527, forward strand.
ATTCGCCGCCAAGACCATGCCGACCGTCACCGCCAGAGCCCGTACTAAATTGGCTAGGGACATGATCATGATTCCTCTCGATTGATTTCGATGCGTTGCCGTCTATCCGTAATCAGCAACCGCCTCCGCCACCCGCTGCACCGCCACCTGCTGCGGGCGCCGCGGGCAGAATGATCTGGGGCGCGGGGGTATTGGGATCGAAATGGAGGAACAGCTTCTGGTCCTCGGCCACATGGCCCATGGTTTCACCCACCAGCGGGCCGAAGAACTTGCCCATCAGGCCGGCGTTCATGGTGCCGATGTAGACCTTGCCATCCTGCTTCTTGTAGATCGAGATCTTGCAGGGCATCAGGATGGACAGGAAGCGAACCGTGTCTTCCTTCAAAATGGGGCCGGAATACTTGGTCGAACAGACCTCAATCATCTGGACCGGCAGGACATTGCCGCCATCGGTCTGTACCGCCTTGGCCGGGTTGCGCAAGCCAGACAGTGCCCAGCCCTTTTCCTGCAACTCCGGATTATCGGCGATGTTGTGCTGAATGCGCGCGATAGTCTCCTCGAACCCGAACGGGCTTTGGACTTCGTTGAACATCAGGTGAGGCATCGCCAGGAACCCGCCAACGGCGACGACCAGGATACCCACTACGAAACCGACTACGGCTTTCAACATGCTTCTCTCCTAAACAGAGTTTCCAAACGGTAGTAACGAGCTTGTGCGCATTATCCACCAACCACCAACGGGACATAATTAAAAAACAGTATAAGCACATCCTAATATGCTGCTAATAAATTTTTTTATTGGCCTGTCCGCCCTGATATCCTCCTTGGCAAGACGTTCTCGCTTCCAGACATGACACCCGCCTTCCTCGTCGACCTACTGCTCCAGGTCTGGCTGCCCATTGCCCTGCTGGTCGCCGCCGGTGGCCTGTGGGTGCGTTTCCGGCCGCAGTTCCCGGCCGACACGCTGCGCATTCAGCTCAACCGTCTGGTGGTCGACGTCTTCGCCCCACCGCTGCTATTTGCCCTCTCCGCCCAGGCCGAGATCACGCCGCAGTTGCTCACCGTGCCGCTGATCACCGCCACCGGCATCGCATTCAGTGGTGGCCTGCTCTATCTGCTGCTGTTCCGCTCCCCGCTCGGCGCACCCTATTCCAGCCAGACCAAGGCCGCCATCCTGCTCGCCGGCACCTTTGGCAACGTGCTGTTCATGGGTTATCCCACGCTGACGTTTCTGTATGGTGACCATGGCGGCAGCTATGCGGCCTTCGCCGACGTCCTGGCCTCGACGCCCATCCTGTGGACCCTGGGGGTCTGGATCGCCACCCGGTTGGGCCACGAAGGCGGCCACGGCCACAGCCTGCTCCGCATCGTCCTGACGCTGCCGCCGGTGTGGGCGTTCCTGCTCGGTTTCGCGGTCAACTTCGCCGGCCTGGAAGTTGCGCCGCTGATCAAGGCGGCCAAGTTCATGGGCCAGGCCACCATCCCGATCATGCTGTTCGCCCTCGGCCTGTCGATCCCCTGGGGCAATCTGCGGCCCTGCCCGCCGGTCATCGTTGCGGTGGCCAGCAAGCTGGTCGTCACCCCCCTGATCGTATGGCTGATCGCCCGCCAGGTATTCCAGCCCATGGCCGATGCCCAGGTCGCGGCGCTGCTCGAAGTGGCGATGCCGACCATGCTGATGGCGGCGTCGTTCGCAGACCGCTTCCGTCTCGACGCCCGGGCCGCGGCCCTGACCGCCGCCTGGAGCAGCCTGGCCTTTCTGGTCACACTGCCGGTCTGGATATTCCTGTTGCGCTAGTCAGAATTGCTTAATTCTTTCCGGCCCGTAATGAAGCACAATCCTTCCGCCGGCCTTCGGTCGGACCGACCCCAAGGAGACCCCCATTGAAGCAAGCCATTATCGCCGCACTGTCCCTGCTGTTCCTCGCCAACCTGGCCTGGGCCGACTGCACCGCGGACGCCGACACCAAGAAACTGGCCGGCGCGGCCCGGACCAGTTTCCTGAAGAAATGCGAAGCCGATACCAAGGTTGCTTCTCCGGCCGCCAACTGCCTAGCCCAAGCCGAGGAGAAGAAGCTCAAGGGCGCCGCCAAGGGCAGTTTCATCAAGAAATGTGAGAAGGACAGCCAGTCAGCGGCAACCTCGAGTGATGCCAAGACCCTGTGCGAAGGCCAGGCCGCCGCAAAAAAGCTCAATGGCGCGGCCAGGACCAGCTTCATGAAGAAGTGCGAGAAGGACGCGCAGGCCGGCAAGTAAGCGTGGCAGCCCAACAAAAACGGCGCCCGCGGGCGCCGTTTTTGTTTCCGGAGGTCGAACTCAATCGACCTCTTCGATCCAGGCCTGCTGAATCGCTTCCAGTATCTTCTCGCCCGAACGGTTGGCATCGTCGGCGAAATCCGGCAAGGCCATCACCCAGCCATGCAGATCGGTGAAGCGGACATAACGCGGGTCCACATCCGGATGGTGTTCGGCCAGGGCGATGGCGATGTCCAGGCTATCGGTCCATTTCATGACTACCTCCTTTCCTAAGCTATCTGCTGACTGCTTCAGTCTAGTGCCCTTCCTTGACCATGTTGATGCTGTACTTGGGTATCTCCACCACCACGTCCTGGGCGCCCATGAGCGCCTGGCAGGACAGGCGCGAGGTAGGCTCCAGCCCCCAGGCCTTGTCGAGCAGGTCGTCTTCCAGCTCGCTGGCCTCGGCCAGGCTACCGTAGCCCTCCCGGACCACGACATGGCAGGTGGTGCAGGCGCACGACTTCTCGCAGGCGTGTTCGATCTCGATACCGTGTTCGAGCAGGTTGTCGCAGATCGACACCCCTTTCCGGGCATCGATCACGGCACCGTCCGGGCAGAGCTCGACATGGGGCAGGACGATCAATTGCGGCATCAGGCGGCTTCCTTGCGGCGGCTGGGTAGTTTGGCCAGGACGCCATCCCAGAAGGCGATCCGGGCATCCACGGCACGCACGCCGGCCGCCTTGGCCTCTTCCAGCTTGACCGGGTCGCCGCCGCACAAGGCCTCCAGCAGGCGCAGCGACAGCGGAGCGTGGAAGTCCTCGTCGAGGTGGATGTGGCGATGCAGGTAGAAATGGAAGATAGGCGCCTGCGCCTCGGTGATCGCCATGCGGGCCAGGAAGGCGCGGAACATGGCCGGAATCATGTGCTCGCGGCCGAGTGCCAGGGCGGCGGCGACCTCGTGCGGCTTGCCGGAATCGATGAAGCCGAAGGTGGTCCGGTTGAACTCGCGCGCCGGGGCCGGCACCGGTCCGGCGTCGAGCGCGGCGTGGATGCCGTCCCTGGCCACCTTGTCGACGAAGTTCAGCATCCGGTCGGCATCGGCGCCGACCTCGCGCATGGCCGAGATGTAGAGCATGTAATGGCTGGCGAAGGCCGTGGCCTGGCCGGGGGCGTTCTGGTCGGTCTCTTCCTCCAGCACCAGTTCGTTGATGAAGCGCTGGACCTCGGCGTCGGGGCCGGGCGTCCACGGCCAGCGGGCCGGGGCGACATGGTGCTGGAGGAATTTGATCAAGGACATGAAGTCCCAGACCGAATGGACGTGGTGCTGCATGAATACCTGGAGGTCTTCGACCGTTTCCAGGGCGCCGTAGATGGGGTGGCCGTCCAGGCGTTGCTGCAGGCCGCGTATGAACTCGGGCTCGATATGGCTCATCTTTACATTCCTATTTCGTCGATCTTGTGTCCGGCCAGCGCACGCTTCACGCTGGCATCCATGCGGCGGGCGGCGAATTCGACCGTGCCGCGGTTGAGGGCCTCGGTGGCGCGCTTGATGGCAGTCGGGTTATGGCCTTGCAGCTGGCTGCCCAGATTGGTTATCAGCGCCTCGACGGCAGCACGTTCGTCGGCCTGCAGCAGGGTCGCGCCGTCCTCGGCCAGGGCCGCCTCGGAGGCGTCAATCAGGCGTTGGGCGTCGACCTTGAGTTCGGCCAACTGGCGGGCATCCACGTCCTCGCGGGCATGGGCGTAGGATTCTTGCAGCATGCGGGCGACTTCGTCGTCCGACAGGCCATAGGATGGTTTCACCTCGATGTGCGACTCGATGCCGGTGCCGGTCTCGCGCGCGGTCACCGACAGGAGGCCGTCGGCGTCGACCTGGAAGGTCACCCGGATGCGCGCGGCGCCGGCCACCATGGGCGGGATGCCGCGCAGGGCGAAGCGCGCCAGGCTGCGACAGTCGGACACCAGTTCCCGCTCGCCCTGGAGGACGTGGATGCTCATCGCGGTCTGGCCATCCTTGTAGGTGGTGAAGTCCTGGCCGCGCGCGACCGGGATGGTGGAATTGCGCGGGATGACCTTCTCGACCAGACCGCCCATGGTCTCCAGGCCGAGAGAGAGCGGCACCACGTCGAGCAGCAGCCAATCGTCCTCGCGCTTGTTGCCGGCCAGGACATTGGCCTGGATGGCGGCGCCGAGGGCAACCACCTTGTCCGGATCGAGGTTGGTCAGCGGGGTTTGGCCGAAGAACTCGCCCACTGCGGCCTGGATGCGCGGCACCCGGGTCGAGCCGCCGACCATCACCACGCCCTTGATCTCGCTCGCCTGCAGGCCGGCGTCGCGCAGGGCCTTGCGGCACGGCGTCAGGGTCTTGCTGACCAGGCCGGCGGCGAGTTCGTTGAATTTCGCCTCGGTCAGCTTGAGATCGAGTAACTGGCCGGTGGCGAGCACCGCGGTGATCTGCACCTCCGGGTGGTCGGTCAGGCGTTCCTTGGCCTCGCGCGCCTTGGCCATCAGCATGGCCTTGTCGTGGTCGCCCACGGTATGCAGGGCCGATTCATCCAGCATCCAGCAGTAGATGCGGCGGTCGAAGTCGTCGCCGCCCAGGGCGGAGTCGCCGTTGGTGCTGAGGACCTCGAACACGCCCTTGGTCAGCTTGAGGATGGAGATGTCGAAGGTGCCGCCACCCAGGTCATAGACCGCGTAGATGCCTTCGGAGGCGTTGTCGAGACCGTAGGCGATGGCGGCGGCGGTCGGCTCGTTGAGCAGGCGCAGCACGCTCAGGCCGGCCAGGCGGGCGGCGTCCTTGGTGGCCTGGCGCTGGGCGTCGTCGAAATAGGCCGGCACGGTGATCACGGCCCCGGTCAGTTCACCGCCGAGGGCGCTCTCGGCGCGCTCCTTCAATACCTTGAGCACCTCGGCCGAGACCTCGACCGGGCTCTTCACGCCGGCGACGGTCCTGATCTGGACCATGCCCGGGGCGTCGACGAAGTGATAAGGCAGCGTGGCGGCATCCGGGATGTCCTTGATGCCGCGCCCCATGAAACGCTTGGCCGAAATGATGGTGTTGTGCGGGTCCTCGCTGGCGCGCGTCTGGGCCTCGCAGCCGACCGTGGTGGAGCCATCGGGATGATAGCGCACCACCGAGGGCAGCAGCGGACGGCCATGCTCGTCGTTGAGCACGACCGAGATGCCGTTGCGCACCGTGGCGACCAGCGAGTTGGTGGTGCCCAGGTCGATGCCCACCGCCAGCCGGTGCTGGTGCGGCGCGGTGGACAAGCCGGGTTCGGAGATTTGCAGTAAAGCCATGTGTGTAGCGAGAAGCAAGAGGGTGCCGGGCACACCTCGCTAATCCAGATCCTCGTATGCGTCGCCGATATCGGCGAGAAATTTTTCCAGAAAACGGTATTGTCTCAGGACTTCCGCCGCGGCGGGATAATCCCGTTTCACGTCGAGCAATTCGGCCACTTCGCGCAACAACCCGCCGGCCTCGGCACGGGTATCCTTTTCCAGCCGGTCGAGGGCATCGGTATCGGCGTCGGCGACCGCCTCGGCCAAGGCCTCCCGCCATTCCATCTGACGTTCCAGAAAAGGCAAGGGCAAGGCGGCATGGCCGGGCGCCATGGCATCGATGCCCTGCAGCGTCAACAGATAGCTGGCCCGGGCAAATGGGTTTTTCAGCGTCTGGTAGGCCTCGTTGGCCCGGGTCGACCACTGCACCGCCAGGCGCTGATCGGCCTCGCCGGCATGGGCGAAGCGATCTGGGTGGATTTCAGTCTGGAGTTCGCGATAGGCGCGATCCAGCGCCTCGATGTCGATGGCGTAACCCGGATCGAGCCCGAACAGTGCGAAATGGTCCTGGTTGAAATCCGCCATCAAGGTCGTCGACGCCCGCTTCAGACGTTGAAGGATTCCCCGCAGCCGCAGGCGTTCTTCACGTTCGGATTGTTGAACTTGAAGCCCTCGTTGAGACCTTCGCGGACGAAATCCAGCTCGGTGCCGGCCAGATAGCTCAGGCTCTTGGGATCGACGAACACCTTGACCCCGAAGCTCTCGAACTGGATATCCTCGGGATCGGCGACATCGGCGAACTCCAGCTTGTACGCCATGCCGGAACAACCCGAGGTACGCACGCCCAGCTTGATGCCCAGACCACTGCCCCGCTTGGTCAGGAAGTTGCGGATGTGGTTGGCGGCACGTTCGGACAGGGTCACCGAGGCGCCGGCCGTGGCGGCCGGGCCCATGCCCAGTTCGGTGGCGGCGCCTTGCGGCGCACTGCAGGTATCGGCACCCATCTCAGTCCTCCTTGGGTGGATGGCAGGCCGTGTACTCGCCACTACCGCCATGCTTCTGCTTGTAGTCGGCGACGGCCGCCTTGATGGCATCCTCGGCCAGGATCGAGCAGTGGATCTTGACCGGCGGCAGGGCCAGTTCCTCGGCAATCTGGGTGTTCTTGAGGTTCATCGCCTCATCCAGGGTCTTGCCCTTGACCCACTCGGTCACCAGCGACGACGAGGCGATCGCCGAACCGCAACCGTAGGTCTTGAACTTGGCATCCTCGATGACGCCCTGCTCGTTCACCCGGATCTGCAACTTCATCACGTCGCCGCAGGCCGGCGCGCCGACCATGCCGGTACCGACGCCGGCAGCTTCCTTTTCAAAAGACCCGACGTTGCGGGGGTTCTCGTAGTGGTCCAGGACCTTTTCGCTATAACTCATGACTGCTCCTTTAAGTCGAGAGCCGAGAGTCGAGAGCCGAGAGTGAAGTCCCTCTCCACTCTCGACTCCCCACTCTCGACCGCTTTCAATGTGCGGCCCACTGCACCGAATCCAGGTCGACGCCGTCCTTGTACATTTCCCACAGCGGCGACATCTCGCGCAGCTTGCCGATCTTCTCGTGCAGCAGCTTGACGGCATAGTCGATCTCTTCCTCGGTGGTGAAGCGGCCGATGGTGAAGCGGATCGAGCTGTGCGCCAGTTCGTCGTTGCGGCCCAGCGCCTTGAGCACGTAGGACGGCTCCAGGCTGGCCGAGGTGCAGGCCGAACCGGACGACACCGCCAGGTCCTTGATCGCCATGATCAGCGACTCGCCCTCGACGAAGTTGAAGCTGACATTCAGGTTGCCGGCGATGCGGGCGTCCATGTCGCCGTTGAGATGGACTTCCTCGATGTCGGAAACACCCTTGTACAACTGGTCGCGCAGCATCCGGATGCGCTCGTTCTCGGCATGCATCTCCTTCTTCGCGATGGCGAAGGCCTCGCCCATGCCGACGATCTGGTGCGTCGGCAGGGTGCCGGAACGCATGCCGCGCTCATGGCCGCCGCCGTGCATCTGGGCCTCCAGGCGGACACGGGGCTTGCGCCGGACATAGAGGGCGCCGATGCCCTTGGGGCCATAAACCTTGTGCGCCGAGAAGGACATCAAATCCACTTTGAGCTTGCCGAGGTCGATATCGACTTTGCCGGCCGCCTGGGCCGAATCGACATGGAAGATCACCCCCTTGTCGCGGCAGATCTCGCCCAGCGCGGGGATGTCCTGG
>JBAZLW010000103.1:0-8292 GCA_041650095.1 Hydrogenophilaceae bacterium
GTGGTCCTGAACGGCGTCGAAGGGGTGCTGCACCGCCCCCATCACAGCAACGTGTGCAGCCGGCAGGAGATCAAGCACCTGCGCGAGTACCTGGCCTCGGCCAGGGTCACGCCGTCACTCTACGAGGCGGCTCAGGAGCGCGCCGAAAGGTAGCCGATGGGGTTCTGCTGGACCCCGTTCTTGAGCACCTCGAAATGCAGGTGCGGGCCGGTAGAGCGGCCGGTGGAGCCGACCTCGGCGATTTCCTGGCCGCGTTTCACGACGTCGCCCTTCTTGACCAGCAGGCGCGAGGTGTGGCCGTAGCGGGTGACCAGGCCGTTGCCATGGTCGATTTCCAGTTCGTTGCCGTATTGCGGATGGCTGGTGGCGGTGAGCACCACGCCGCTTTCCGCAGCCAGGATGGGGGCGCCGAAATCATCCGCGAAGTCGAGCCCCTCATGACGGGCGCGACGACCAGTGAAGGGGTCGTTGCGGTAGCCGAACACCGACGATACATAGGCGCTGTCGGTTACCGGCCGGTCCATCGCCAATTTGCCCTGGCTGGCCTGGCGCAGCAGCAGTTCGGCGTCGAGCACCATCAGGTGGTCGGAGGCCAGTTCCATCTGGCGGGTCAGATCGTCCAGCAGGCTGGCGAGTTCGGCCGCGCTGGCGGGGCGCGGCTCGGGGTCCAGGAGCGGACCGCCGCGACCCGGATCGGGCTTGCCGGCATCGGGCAGGGGGACGCCGGCCTTGGCTGCGACTCGCTCGCCGATGGCGGCCAGGCTGGCTAGGCGGGCCTGCAGTTCGCCCACGCGCATGGCCAACTGGTCGACCTGGGGGGTGGTTGCGCTCAACGGCTGCGCGGGTGCGGCCTGGCCGTCGACCGCAAGGCGGGAACCCAGGAATCCTGCGGCGACCACGGCGACGATCAGCAAGCCGGCCAGCATGAGGGCATGGCGGGTGCCGAAGCCGAAGCTGATGGTGCGGCCAAGACGGTCGGACATGAGTAGTACGTGCATGGTGTTTCCTCGCTCCGGTCAGCCGGGCTGGCGATTGCTTTTAAAGGAAGAGGCCGATTCGAGGTCCAGCTTGATGACGGTGTCGGACTCCGCTGCCGCCTGATGGATCAGGCGGCCTTCGACCACGGCGCCGGGGTGCATTTCCAGGGTCCGGTAGCGGACATCGCCGGTGATGCGCGCCTTGGCTTGCAGTTCCAGGCGGTCGACCACATGCACGGTGCCGGTGATCTTGCCGTTGATGACTGCCTGGGTGGCACTGATCTCGCCTTCGAGCTGGGCCTGTTCGCTGATGATCAACATGCTGTTCTGGCTGCCCAGCAGATTGCCCTTGACCTGTCCGTCGACCCGCAAACCGCCCTCGAACTGGATGTTGCCTTCGATGCGGGTCTTCACGCCGATCAGGCAATCGATGCTGCCGGCGGCGGCGTTGTTCTTCTTTCCAAACATGAATGGCTTACCTATCGATGTTGGTTGGAGGAGGATTTGCGATGTCAGGGTCGATAGATCGACTCTGCCACGAGTCTGCCATTGTCCATCACCCGGGCCGTAGCGCCAAGCAGTTTTGCCCCGGAGGGTAGCTGGAAATGCCCTTCAACCCTTTGGTAACGCTGGAATTCCAGGTGTTCGCTGATGTTTCCGGTCTCCGGTGTCCTGGCCACGATATCGTGGCCGTCCAGGCGATAACGGACCTGCAACAGGGCGTCCCCGACGAAGCTGTCCCTGGCCTTGCCCGGGCGCATGATGAGGATGCGGTAACGCCAGGAACCGGGATTGCCGGCGCTGCTGGCCGGTTCGATGCGAAAGCCGCGTATGCTCGGCTTGCCGTCGCTGTCTGAGCTGGGGAACAGGTTGTCGAACAGGGCCAGGTCGCGGTTGAGCCGGCTGCGATCCTCTTCCAGCTTGACGATCTGGCCGGCCATCGCCTGGCGCGCGCCCTGTTCGATATGCAGTTGCGTGGTGGTGGTCTTCAATGCCGTCGACAATTCTTCATTCTGTGTCCGCAGACCGGCGTTGGCCTCGGTCAGGGCGGCAATATGCCGGACGCTGCCGAAGCTGTCGTAACCGGCCGAGTATTGCCCCGCCATGAACAGCCCGCCCCCGGCCAGGAGGGTGCCGGCCGTGATCAGGCCGCCCCAGAACAGGCGCCGCTGCCAGGACACCGGCTTGCGGATGACCACCCGCGAGGCGATCTGGTTCTTCACCTTGCGGCGCAATAAACCCCGCCGCGCGCTCCGGCGAGCGAGAAAAGACTTGATTGGCATGGGGGAATTGTACCCCGCGCGGCGGGTTAGAATTGCGCGATGTCCAATATACGCCTGCTCCCGGACCTGCTCATTTCCCAGATCGCCGCCGGCGAGGTGGTCGAGCGGCCCGCGTCCGCCCTCAAGGAACTGGTCGAGAACAGCCTCGACGCCGGCAGCCGCGAGATCAGGGTCGACCTGGAGGAGGGCGGCATCAAGCTGATCCGGGTTGCCGACGACGGCCAGGGCATTGCCGCCGACGACCTCGGCCAGGCCCTGGCCCGTCACGCCACCAGCAAGATCGCCAGCCTGGGCGAGTTGGAGGCGGTGGCCAGCCTGGGTTTCCGCGGCGAGGCCCTGGCCAGCATCGCCGCCGTGGCGCGCCTGAGCATGACCAGCCGGGTGGCCGCGGCCGACCATGCCTGGCGGATCGGCGCCCAGGACGGCACGCTCAGCCAGGTCGAACCGGCGGCACTCGGCAAGGGCACGGTGGTCGAGGTGCGCGAGCTGTTCTTCAACACCCCGGCCCGGCGCAAGTTCCTGAAGACCCCGGCCACCGAGTACGGCCACTGCGAGGAGGCCCTGCGCCGGGCCGCCCTGGCCCGGCCGGAAGTGACCTTCGAACTGCGCCACAACGGCAAGGTGGTCTGGCGCCTGCCGGCGCAGGACGCCATCGCCCGGGCCGTGGCCCTGCTCGGCGAGGCGTTCGAGGCCGCCGCCCGCACGGTCGACGAGGCCGCGGGCGGCTTGCGGCTGCACGGGCTGGCCGGCCTGCCCGCCTACAGCCGGTCCGGCCGCGACGCCCAGTACCTGTTCGTCAACGGCCGCTTCGTGCGCGACAAGCTGCTCGCCCACGCGGTGCGCGAGGCCTATCGCGACATCCTGCACTACGACCGCCACCCGGCCTTCGTGCTCTATTTCGAGTTGCCGCCGGAACTGGTCGACGTCAACGTCCACCCGGCCAAGACCGAGGTCCGTTTCCGCCAGTCCCAGGCGGTGCACCAGTTCGTCTTCCACGTCCTGGAGCGCGCGCTGGGGAGCACCGCGCCTTCTGCTGACGCGCCCGATAGTCCCCCGCACGAAACCGGGGCGGGCGCGTCGGCGCGTCCTGCCGCCTTCGCCGCCAGCGCATTCCCAACCCGGGCGGCCGGCTATACGCAGCAGGTCATGCCGCTGCGCGCAGCCGAGACCCAGGCCTATTACGGCATGGTCGCCGAGGCGCTGGCCGAGCCGGCGCCGGAGTCCGCCGCCCTGCCGGCCATGGGCTACGCCATCGGCCAGGTCGGCGGCATCTACGTCCTGGCCGAGAACGAACACGGCCTCTTGGTGGTCGACATGCATGCCGCCCATGAACGCATCCTGTACGAAGGCCTCAAGAGCGCGCTTGCGGAACACCGGCTGGCGGCGCAGCCGCTACTGATCCCGCAGGTATTCCAGGCCACGGCGCTGGAAATGGCCACCGCCACCGAGCACGCCGAGGTGCTCGCGGCGATGGCCTTCGAGATCACCGCCGCCTCGCCCAGCCACTTGGCGGTGCGGGCGCTGCCGGCCATGCTGGCCCAGGCCGATGCCGAGCGGCTGGCGCGCGAGGTGCTGAAGGATATCCGCGAGTTCGGCGCCAGCGAGGTCCTGGCCGGGCGTCGCAACGAGATGCTGGCGACCATGGCCTGCCACGGCGCGGTGCGCGCCAACCGCAAGCTGACCCTGCCGGAAATGAATGCCCTGCTGCGCGACATGGAACGCACGCTGCGGGCGGATCAATGCAACCACGGCCGGCCCACCTGGTTCCAGCTCTCGCTGGCGGACCTGGACCGGATGTTCATGCGAGGAAAATGATGACCGAAAAGAAACCCTTTCCCATCCCGGTGCGCCCGGCCCAGGAGAACATCGAGGACGACCTGGTCGCCTCGGCCTGCTCGGGTGGCGAACCCTATGCCCTGATGGTGCTGGGCGATTCCATGCTGCCCGAGTTCGAAGAGGGCTGGGTCGTCGTGGTCGAGCCCGAGGGCCTGGCCAAGGACGGCTCCTACGTGGTGGCCTGGGCCAACGAGGAGTACATCTTCCGGCAACTGGTCAAGCACGCCGACGGCTGGATGCTCAAGCCACTCAACCCGCTCTATCCCAACATCCCGATCGCCGACGACCTGTCGGCGGTGAAGGGCGTGGTGGTGATGAAGAAGAAGCCGGGCCGGCGCAGGGAATCCAAGTCCTACGTATGACCGCCAAAGCGGGCCATCCGCCCGCGGTCTTCCTGATGGGGCCGACCGCCAGCGGCAAGACCGACCTGGCGGTGGCGCTGGCGGCGCGTTTCCCATTCGAGGTGATCAGCGTCGACTCGGCCCTGGTCTACCGCGACATGGACATCGGCACCGCCAAGCCGGACGCCGCGACGCTGGCGGCCTGCCCGCATCATCTGATCGACGTGGTCGACCCGACCGAGAACTATTCGGCCGGACGCTTCCGCGACGCTGTCCGGCCGCTCATGGCCGACATCGTCGCGCGCGGCCGGGTGCCCTTGCTGGTCGGCGGCACCATGCTCTATTTCAAGGCGCTTAAAGATGGCCTGGACGAGCTGCCTGCGGCCGACCCGGCCATCCGAGCCGAGATCGAGGCGCGCGCCGTGCGGGAAGGCTGGCCGGCGCTGCATGCCGAACTGGCCCGGCTGGACCCGGTTTCGGCCGCGCGCATCAAGCCGGGCGACAGCCAGCGCATCGAGCGCGCCCTGGAGGTCCACCGGCTGGCCGGGCGGCCGCTCTCGGAACTGCACGGCGGGGCCGGCACGGACCTGCCCTACCGGCTGATCGAGATCGCCCTGCTGCCGCCCGAACGGGCCGTGCTGCACGCGCGTATCAACGCCCGCTTCCGGGCCATGCTCGAGGCGGGGCTGGTGGATGAGGTGCGCCGCCTGCGCGAGCGCTATCCGCTCGGGCCGGAGATGCCCTCCATGCGTTGTGTCGGCTACCGGCAGGCCTGGCAGTACCTGGAGGGGGAGATCGATGCGGAACGGCTGTTCGAGACTGGTGCGGCGGCGACCCGGCAACTGGCCAAGCGGCAGCTTACCTGGCTCAGGAGTTGGCAGGGCGCCGAGGCCTTCGACAGCCTGCGGCCGGACCTGGTCGAGGCCGTGTCGGCCTGGCTGACGACGCGCCTGGCGGAGAAGTAGTCAGAACAGCGCCGCGCGCAAGGTCGCCAGTTCTTCCTTGGCCTGGAGCATGATTTCCGCCTGTTCCTCGGCGCTGATCAGGCTTTCCGAGACGAACCGCGGGCAGCCGGCGCGCATCTCGGCGGGCACCCAGTCGGCGATCTGCTGGCCGAGGCAGTCGGCACTGGCCAGGACGGCGGTCCAGTTGCTCAGGCTGCTGACCGTGGTCGGCGCCTCGTGGTCCTGGACCGCGAACAGGATGTCCTCCGGCTGATCCATGGCCGCCAGCAGGGCGTGGCCGATGCCGTCGTGCCATTCATACACCGTCTGGAGGAGTTCTTCCCGATTGGCGGCGAGGGTCGGATCCTGGCTGCAGCGGAACAACAGGTAGAAGGCGCCGATATCGTGGACCATGCCCAGGAAGAAGGCCTTTTCCGGATTCATGCGCCGCCGACGGGCAAGGATGCGGGCGATGGCCGCCACTGCGAGCGAGTGTTCCCATATTGCGTTGGACAGCGGCTGGAAGGGCTGCATGTGTTTGGAGCGGATGATCTGCTCGACCGAGAGCGAGTAGGACACCGTGCGCACCGCATCGAAGCCGATGCGCAGGATGGCCCGGCCCAGCTCCGGTATCTCCTGGCCGCCGCCACGCACCGCGGCTGAATTGGCATAGGTGAGAATCTTGGTGCTCATCAGCGGTTCGGCCTGGATCAGGCCGGAAAGCTGCTCGATCGTGGTATCCGGATTCTTGAGCAGGGACTGTACGCGCAGGCTCAAGTCGAACGAAGTCGGAAAAATGACGTCGGGCCCGGATAATTCTGTAGCGATCTGTCCCAGCAGGCGGGTGGCGACTTCCGTGAACATTGGGGCTGATGGTCCGGTTTAGTGAGGGAATGCAGAGCCCGGGCAAATTTGCCGCAGGATGTCCCGCAGCAACAGGATATCGCGAACCATGGCCATCGAGAAACCAAGACGCTGGCCGCCTCGGTTGTCCTCAAGCAGTTTGTTGAGGTAGTCGAGGGCTTCCTGGGTGCCCCAGCTCTCGATCAACCGGCTCATGATGTGGGGCAGTGATTCCAGCGTCGGCGGACCGGGCTCGTGATTCTCGGCCTGACCGGCCGCGAAATCGTCCCGGTCCGGCATGGCGATGTTGTAATGGCTGTGCAGATCGGTGGCCAGGGCATCGAATTCGGCATGCAGGTCGGACTGATGATAGAGGTCCAGCAATTTCAGCCAGGGGTCCACGGACTGGCGCGGGTTGGCGTGGATATGCCGGCTCAGGGCCTCGATCGCCTGGCCGCTGCGGCCAAACGCCAGCATGACCTCGGCCAGCTCCATGACATGATCGAACGAGTCCTGCGATTCGACCGGGATCTCCGCGGATTGGCTGGCTGACGCATCGATGCCCATCATGTGTTCCATGGCTTCGGTGGTCAGCCTGGACGGAGGCGGTGGTTCGGTTGCCGTCGGCAAGGGCCTGGCCTTGGTCGGCTCGACTGGCGGCGGCTCATGCGCCGGCAGATCTTGCGTCCGACGGGCGAGCATAGGCTGGATTTCCGGCTCGGGTGGGAACAAGGTGTTCATCACCAGCGAGGGTTCGTTCTGGAAACGGCTCCGGGGTTTGCGCCTTTTCAGCCACAGGGCGCCAACCACCGCCAGCAGGACAGGCAACAACAATAGGTAGGGGCTGAACAACCGGTCATACCAGGAGGGCGTCCTGTCCGGCACCGGGGCCTGGATAGGCATGCCTGTGTCGTTGCGGATGGTCGTGCCGCTCGCGGCATTCGGAGGTGTTGTTCCCCCGGTCTGGCCGGATGGTGTAGCACCGGAGTTGTTTGGCAGATCGGTCGGCGTGGGCATTTCCCCCGCATTGGCGGGTTGCTCAGCCTGCCTGCCCGGTGCGCTGCCGCTGGCGGTTCGACCGAAGTTTTCATGGTCGTAATCCAGTTTCAGGAAGGAGCCGGACACCGGTTTATGGCGGGTTGCTGAAGGAGCGGTATCGGCGCCACGGCGGGGTGTCGATGCGCGTGGTGTCGATGCGCGTGGTGTCGTGATGGGGCGGGCTGGCTTTGTCGTCGTGACGGTGTCGGCCACGACGGCTGTAGCCGGAGCGGCAGTGGGCGCAAGGCTGCCGGGCGACAGCAGGACGATGAAATCCTTCTGCAGCGAAGCTCCGCAATACGTCCGCAGGCTCAGATCGAGTACCGGGTCGTTGATCGCCTTGTCGGTAACGATGGAGACGTAGTTGCGACCATCCTGGCTGGACAGCGTGACCCTGGCCGTGGCCAGGGCCGGTTGGCGCCGGGCCGGCCCGACGATACGGACACAATCGCTACCGGAAATGCTGTCCATGTCGAGGTCGATCGGGACCCGGGCCTGCAGGGGTTCGCCCAGACGGCTGCGGACATCGATTTCGCCGATGCTGGCGGCATGCGCACCGAAGCCGGCAAGCAACGGCATCAGCAGCATCAGACGGCGGAGGGAAAGCAGCATGTGTTCAGTGGCTATCGTTTTGGTTTGCCTCTGGATTCTAGCCAAATAATGCCGGAGAGGGTTGATTTGCCTGGATATGGCGCGATTTAAGTCTTGGTTTCCCGGGCTGGCGGGGTGCTTGTGCGGACGATGGCGTCGAGCGCACCTTGGGCAAGGGTGATGGCGATGGCGTCGCCGGCTGCCACCCGTTGGCTGTCCTGAACGATGTTCCCCTCCCGGTCGCGCACGATGCTGTAGCCGCGATTGAGCACGGCCTGCGGGTTCAGATGGGCCAGATGATCGGTCAGGGTGGTGACCGCCGCCGACTTGCGGGCCAGGCCGGCCTGCAGTGCGAATTGCAGGCGACGCTGCAAATCTTCGCTTCGGCCGCGCCGGTTTTCGACGCTCGGCGCGAGGGCGTCCAGCCGGGCGGTCAGTC
>JBAZLW010000104.1:0-8269 GCA_041650095.1 Hydrogenophilaceae bacterium
CGATGGTGGTGGTGATGATCTCCTTGCGCTCCGGGTTGGCCTTGAGCGCCGACAGGATGGCGGTGGAGTCCGACTCGGTGCCGCAGGAGGTGAAGATGATCTCGGATTCGTGTTCGGCGCCGAGCAACTCCTGCACCTGCATGCGCGCCTTCTTGATCGCCAGGCCGACCTTGTTGCCGAAGCTGTGCATCGAGGAGGGGTTGCCGAACTGCTCGGTGAAGAAGGGCAGCATGGCCGCGACCACGGCGTCGTCGACGCGGGTGGTGGCGTTGTTGTCGAGGTAGATGCCGTCCATGGCGGACTCCTTAAACGTGGCTGGCGGCGCGGGCGTAGGAACCGGCCCGCGACGGCACCACCTTGACGAATTCGCCCAGGTCTTCCATCAGCTTGGTCTGGATGCCCTGCAGGGTCTGCGCCTCCATCTGGCAGCCGGAGCAGGCGCCGATCATGTTGACGTAGATGGTCTTGCCGTCGACGTCGACCAGTTCGATGTCGCCGTGGTCGCGCTGCAATTGCGGCCGGATCGAATCCAGGATGGTCTCGATGCGCTTGATCCGCTGCAGGTTGTTCATCTTGGCCGGCTTCTCATCCTCGGACTTGGCCACCACCGCATGCGGGTTGAAGGTCTCGCCGCGCTCGGCCATCACCTTGACCAGGATCTCCTCGATGCCTTCGTGGCATGACGAGCAGCCGCCGCCGGCCTTGGTGTAGTTGATCACGTCCTCGACGGTCGACAGCTTGTTGGCCCGCACGGTTTCCTCGATCAGCACCGCATCGATGGCGAAGCACTTGCAGATCAGGGCACCTTCCTCGTGGTCGTCCTTCCACTCCTCGCCGCGGTAGTTGGCGACGGCGGCCTGCAGGGCCTCGCGGCCCATCACCGAGCAGTGCATCTTCTCCGGCGGCAGGCCATCGAGGTAATCGGCGATGTCCTGGTTGGAGACCTTGAGCGCTTCGTCCAGGGACATGCCCTTGATGATCTCGGTCAAGGCCGACGACGAGGCGATGGCGGAACCGCAGCCGAAGGTCTGGAAGCGGGCATCCTGGATGGTCTCCGTTTCCGGGTCGACCTTGAGCATCAGGCGCAGCGCGTCGCCGCAGTTGAGGGAACCGACATCGCCGACCGCGTTGGCGTCATCCATGGCGCCCGAGTTGCGCGGGCTGAAGAAGTGTTCCTTGACCTTGTCCGAGTAGTCCCACATGACCGTGTTCCTTTACGCGTTGAACGACGAGCCGCAGGCGCAGCTGCTGGTCGCGTTGGGGTTTTCGAACTTGAAGCCGGAGCCTTGCAGGCTGTCGACGAAATCGACCGTGACGCCGTTCAGCAGCGGCGCCGAGAACGGGTCGACCAGCAACTTGACCGTGCCGCAATCGACCACCACGTCGTCCTCGGCGGCGGTCTCTTCCAGGCTCATGCCGTACTGGAAGCCGGAACAGCCACCGCCCGAGATGGCGATGCGCAGGCCGGCTACGGGACTGGCGGCGCCCTGGATGAACTTCTCGACGGCGGATTGGGCCTTGGGGGTCAGCGTAATCATGTCATTTCTCCTGTAATGAGCCTCTGTGGCTGGATATTCGCAAAGGCCATGCCAGGCCCGAATAAATGCCTAACTTTATGATTCGTATATGTATTTGTTTTCAAGCCCGACCCAACTACGTGTCCGAAAGTCCACTCGTGCCACGCCTTGTCGGATTTGCGACAGGCCCCGTGCCCTTCTACGGTGCCAGCCAGATGGTCGACAGACTCCGTGATGGTCATGCGCGGCGCGCGTATATCGACAATAATCGCGTCTACACACCTTTTCGATACCGTTTCTCCCCGATGAAATCCTGCCGACTACGCGCGACCAACTGGCTTTGGCTGGTGGTCGGCCTGTGTTCGGCCGGATGGGCATGGGCGGCCGAGGCACCGGTAACCCTCGGCATCCTGGCCTTCCGCGCCAAGGAGGACACCCGCACGCGCTGGCAGCCCACCGCCGACTACCTGGCCGCAAAGACCGGCCGAACCTTCGTCGTCGAGGCGCTGACCTATCCGGAACTGGAGGCTGCGGTCAGCCAGCACCGGATCGACTTCATCCTGACCAACCCCAGCCATTACGTGATGCTGACCAAGCGCAATGCGCTGTCTTCGCCGCTGGCCACCCTGATCGAGCTGGACAACAGCCTGCCGCTGACCCAATTTGGTGGCGTCATCTTCACCCGCGCCGGTCGCCAGGACATCACCAATCTGAGCGAACTCAAGGGCAAGACCGTGGCCTTGCCGGATATCGGCTCCCTGGGCGGCTACCAGATGCAGGCGGCGGAACTGCTCCAAGTTGGCATCTCGCCCGCGCACGACATCAACCCGATGATCACCGGCATGCCGCACGACAAGGCGGTGTATGCCGTCCTGGAGGGCCGGGCCGATGCCGGTTTCGTGCGCACCGGGGTGCTTGAATCGCTCACCCAGTCCGGCCGCATCAAGCCCGGCCGGATCGTGGTGCTGAATCGCCAGCAGGCACCTGGCTTCCCGTTCCAGCTGTCGACCCGGCTGTTTCCGGAATGGCCCTTCGCGGCCATGCCGCAGACCGATGAACGGCTCGCCCAGGACGTTGCCAAGGCCTTGTTCTCCTTGCGTGCCGACCACCCGGCGGCGCGCGTGGGCCATTACCACGGCTGGACCATCCCGACCGACTACGAGCCGGTCCGGGCACTGCTGCAGGAACTGCGCCTGCCACCCTACGACCAGGCGCCGGCCTTCACCTGGGATGACATTGTGGACAAACACGGGCCGGGCATCGCCCTGGGCGGCGTGGCTGGCCTGACCATCGTCGTCCTGACCTTCATGCTGGCCGTCAGGCAAAGACAATTGCGCGGCCATGAATCCCGTCGCTCCGAAGAACGCCGGCAACTTCTGGCGGCCCTGGGCGAAGGCATCTACGGGGTCGACCCGGAGGGCCGCTGCACCTTCGTCAACCCGACTGCCCTGGCCATGCTGGGTTATGACGCGGAAGAACTTCTGGGCCTGGACCAGCATGCCCTGATCCATCACCACCGGCCGGATGGTCAGCCCTACCCGCACGGCCAGTGCCCGATCTACCAGACCCTGCACGACGGCCAGGTCCGCCGCCTCGACGAATGGTTCTTCCGCAAGGACGGCACCGGCTTCCCGGTCGAGATGACCGTGGCCCCGATGAACCATGCCGACATGCGCACCGGCGCGGTGGTGGTCTTCCATGACATCCGCGAGCGCAAGCGCCTCGAGGCGGAACTGCAGGCCCTAGCCACCACCGATCCCCTGACCGGGTTGCCCAACCGGCGCCATTTCCTGGCCCGGCTGGAACAGGAAAAGGCCCGCCTGCAGCGCCACGACGAACCACCCGCGACCCTGCTGATGCTCGACCTGGACCACTTCAAGCGGGTCAACGACAATCATGGCCATGCCGCCGGCGATGCCGTCTTGCGTCGGTTCGCCGAGTTGTTGGGCAAGCGTCTGCGCAAGACCGATTTGGCCGGCAGGCTGGGCGGCGAGGAATTCGCCATCCTGCTGTTCGCCACCGACCCGGCCGGGGCGCGGGAATTCGCCGAAGGCCTGAGGGAGCAAGTCGCGACCGATGCCATCGTCTTCGGCGGCACCCGGCTGGGCGTCACCGTCAGCATCGGCATGGCCCAATTGCTCCCGGGCGACGCCAGCGCAGATGCCGCCCTGGCGCGCGCCGACGCCGCACTCTACCGGGCCAAGGCGAACGGCCGCAATCGGGTGGAATCCGCCTAGGCGGCGTCGACGTTACGCTGCAGCCACAGCTCCAGCAGGGCCAGGTGCCACAGCTTGCTGCCCTGGATGCGGGTATGGTGGCGCTCCGGCTCGGCCAGCAGCTTGTCGACGTAGTCGCGCCGGAACAGGCCGCGCTCGCGGCAGGCGCGGGCGTCCAGGATGTCGTGCATGAAGGCGAGAAAGTCGCCGCGCACGTATTTCAGCGCCGGCATCGGGAAATAGCCCTTCTTGCGGTCGATCACCGCGTCCGGCAAGAGGCCGCGCGAGATCTGCTTGAGTATGTGCTTGCCGCCCGAGGCCAGCTTCAGTTCGGGCGGCATCTGCGCCGCCAGTTCCACCACCTCGTGGTCGAGGAACGGCACCCTGGCCTCCAGACCCCAGGCCATGGTCATGTTGTCGACCCGTTTCACCGGGTCGTCGGTGATCAGCATGGTCACGTCCATGCGCAGCACCTGGTCGATGAACTCGTCGGCCAGCGGTTCGGCCAGCCGGCCGGCGACCAGGGCGGCGGTATGGTCGGCGCCGTGGTAGCGCGGATCGACCGTGGCCAGGTATTCGTCGTGGTCGCGGTCGAAGTAGTGGCGGCGGAAGCGCTCGACCGCGGCGCCTTCGGTTTCCTCGTGCATCCTCGGGTACCAGAAATAGCCGCCGAAGACCTCGTCGGCACCTTGGCCACTCTGCACCACCTTGACCGTCTTGGCGACCTGCTCGGCGAGCAGATAGAAGGCCACGGCGTCCTGGCCGACCATGGGCTCGGCCATGGCGTCGACCGCCTCGGGCAGGCGGTCGAGCACCTCATGGTTGGGGATCGCAAACTGGTGGTGGCGGGTGCCGAAGTGGGCCGCCACGGCGTCGGAGTATTCGAACTCGTGGCCGCGTTCCTCGGGATGGTCCTCGAAGCCGACCGAGAAGGTCATCAGATCGCCGACGCCGTGCTCGGCCAACAGCCCTACCAACAGGCTGGAATCCAGTCCGCCCGAGAGCAGCACGCCGACCTTCACGTCGGCCACGGTCAGGCGCTTCTGCACCGCCGCGCACAGGGCGTCGTGGATGGCCGCCTGCCATTCCTGAACGTCCATGGCATGAGCGGGCCTCTGCGCGGCCAGGCGCCAGTAGCACCGTTCGCTCACCCGGCCGGCCAGGTCGAAACTCAGGGTGGTCGCCGGCGCCAGCTTGCGCACCCCGGTCAGCAAGGTGTGCGGCGCCGGCACTACGGCGTGCAGGGTGAACTGGTGGTGCAAGGCCACCGGGTCGATCGCGGTGTCCACCCCGCCGGCCGCCAGCAGGGCCTGAGGCGTCGAGGCGAAGCGCAGGCAGCCTGCAGTGTGGCTGTAGTAGAGCGGCTTGATGCCGAGCCGGTCGCGCGCCAGGAACAGGCGGCCGTGCTTGCGGTCCCAGATGGCGAAGGCGAACATGCCGTGCAGACGCTCGACGCAGGCTTCGCCCCACTCGGCATAGGCGCGCAGGATCACCTCGGTGTCGCCGTCGGAATGGAAGGCGTAGCCCCTGGCGATCAGTTCGGCGCGCAGGGCCGGGTAGTTGTAGATGGTGCCGTTGAACACCAGGGCCAGGCCCAGCGCCGGGTCCACCATGGGCTGCGCCGAACGCGGGCTGAGGTCGATGATAGCCAGGCGGCGATGGCCGAAGCCGACCGGGCCTTCGCACCAGCTGCCCTGCGCATCCGGGCCGCGCCGGGCCAGGGTGGCCGTCATTCTATCGATGCAGGCCGGGTCCGGCCTCTGGCCGTCCAGGCGCAATTCGCCGGCTATGCCGCACATGGCTGATGGTGTACTGGGATACACCCGTGGTTGGGATGCGTCATTGTAGCGTTTCCTCCGTGCCGTCCGTGGCGCGCCGATTGCTTATCCCTAGCCATCACCACGCACACGACTGGAACCGCCATGGCCCGTATCGGCATATTCTTCGGCAGCAGCACCGGCAACACCCGCAAGATCGCCAAGATGATCAAGCGTCGCTTTCCCGACAACGAGGACCTCGCCGACCCGCTCAACGTCAACAAGGCGACGCCCGAACTGGTGGCCGGCTATGCCCACCTGATTCTCGGCACTCCGACCCTGGGCGAAGGCGCCCTGCCCGGCCTCGATGCGGATTGCCAGAATCCGAGCTGGGCCGAGTTCCTGCCCGAACTCGCCGGGATCGACTTCAGCGGCAAGACGGTGGCCCTGTACGGCCTCGGCGACCAGGACAAGTACGGCGACAACTTCTGCGACGCCCTGGGTGAACTGCATGACTTCGTGGTCGCGCGCGGCGCCCGCGTGGTCGGCGCCTGGCCGACCGACGGCTACGATTACATCGCCTCGAAGGCCGAGCGCGACGGCGAGTTCGTCGGCCTGGTGCAGGACCTCGACAACCAGAAGATGCTGCTGGAGAGCCGCCTGGAAGACTGGCTGAAGATCATCGGGCCGGAGTTCGGCCTGGCCGTCTAGCCGTGCTCAAAACATCGCCGAGACGCCGTCGACCCGATCCAGACGGATGACGATGCGGCTGGTGGTTTGGCTGCGGCCGATCACGTACTGATCGTCGATGGCGGTCACCACCATGCCGATGCTGTTGCCGTTGACGTGCAGGCTGACGCCGCGGTTCCTGTCCTTGCTCTCCTGGAGCACCGCGCGCAGCGGGTCCGGGGCGGGCTCGGCGGCCTGGACGGCGGCGGAAAACAGGCAGGCCAACATCAGGGTGGGCAATGTACGGGTCATGGTTCGTTCCTCCGGTTGTGTAGCGGCAGGGCCATGTTATCCCCAGCCGGGGCACACCGTAAGTGGCCCCGGCCTCACTTCATGCGCGACTTCAGCCGGATCGTCTCGCCCGCCACTGCGAACACGCCGTTGCCGCGATGGTGCAGCGTCTTGGGTGCCTTGACCACCGTATCGACCCAGGCCTTGACCACCTCCAGGATGAGGATGCCGTAGCGGTTCGCCATCCGGGTGTCGTGCAGACGGCATTCCAGGCTGGCGTAACACTCGGCGACCAGCGGCGCGCCCACCAGCGCGGCGGGCTTGGCGGTCAGCCCGTAGACGCTGAATTTGTCGGTGTCTCGGCCGGAACAGTTGCCCACCGCAACCACCTTCTCGGCCAGTTCGACGGTCGGGATGTTGAGGACGCATTCGCGCGATTTCCTCAGCAGGCTGTAGCTATATTCACCGCCGCCCATTACGCAGGCGACCAGCGGCGGCTCGAACTCCACCGGCATCAGCCAGGACAAGGCCATCACGTCCGGCCAATCCTTGCCGGCGGTCGAGAGCAGCACCACCGGACCGGGCTCGATCAGGCCATAGACCTTGGAAAGGGGGTAGTTGCGTTTCGCCATGCGGACCTCCGTTGTCTGTTGCGGATGCCCTTCAAGGATAGTCCGCCTCCAGCAGCGTCGAGTCAGCGCATACCGTGGACAGCGTCAGTGTCGATATGTTTGCAATGTCCGCTGCAAGGCCTTGTCGGCCTTTGGCAGCGTGGTTTCCATCACTAATCGACTTTGAACATGGCGTGGCATGCCGAACACTGCTGCATCAGCTTGCCGGTAAACGAAGCGAGCGAACCCATATCGTCGGTTTCCGCCCTGATAACCAGTTCCTCGAACATCATGTGCGTCGGGCCGCCGATATCCTTGAATGACTGCGGCAGTTTGCTTCTGACCGAGTCGGGAGTGGCGCGTGCCATACGGTTACCGGAATAACGAGCGGCTTTGATGATCAGCTCACGATTGCCTTCGCCAATGCCAGTCACGACCCCCTGGATGCTGGCGAGCATTTGTCTCATTTCGCCCAGAAACTCCGACTTTTCACCCGAAGTAAGGCCAAGACTAATGCGCTGGTCGATGTTTTCATTGCCGGCAATGGCTACGGACAAGCCATTGAATAGTAATGAAAACATAAATATTGATTTACATATGCGATTCATTATTTTGTTGCTTAAAGGTCAACGTGGAGCTAAGGGGCGCGCCAAAGGCGCGTCCCGCTTGAGCATAAGGTTAGAAGATGGTGTCTTCATTGCTGGTGCAAGAACTCGACAAACTGCGATAGCACGATAAAACCCACCACTGAAGCCAGCGCAATATATACAAGAGAGGCGAGAAATCTAATAGGGCCAGACCAACCCGGAAGGTTTGAAATTGTGTACACACCAGGAATGAAGATGAATGGAACTAGCAATATTGCTAACCCAACGGGGGGGCCGCTCGGTTGATCGCCAGCCATCAGCGCAACAATTAGCGGCACCCATACTGGCGCGAGAATTGCTGTTAGGCGAAAAGTGAAGCTCTTGTAGGTGGTGGGCGAGAGCCCCCAGCCAGAGTTACTTGTGCTCAAATTATCGAACGGAATATGCCATGTTCTCCCGAATTGCACCCCGCAGTGTGGGCAACGCTCCGCGCTCGAAGGGACATTTCCTCGGCAGTTAAAACAGGCAGCCATAATCTTCTAACGTGTATTAGCCGACATCTGTCGGCGTAAAAGTGTTATCCGACATGTCGGATAACCCGGGCTGCGTTTCATGACGCTT
>JBAZLW010000105.1:0-8160 GCA_041650095.1 Hydrogenophilaceae bacterium
CCAACCTGTAGGTGGAAAGAGTTGGAACCGAGGTCGATGGCGGCGAGGGTAGGATATTCCTGCATGAACCGGAGCCTGACGACATTGGAATCAGGCTCCGATTATGGCAGAAAAACAGGGCGGTCCAGCCCAGGCAGGCCTGGCGGCCGCCCGCTTGCGATCCATTCCGGCCTTGCGCGCGGCGGCAGGTGCGCCGGGCTGGCAGCGCGGCAGGGCTAGGCTTGCCGATGTGTCTACCGCTGCTGCCGAATCGAGTTTGAAACCGGCCGGCTGTACGGTACCGCCGGCCAATGTCATGATTTTGCTGTACTGTCGTGGCTACACCCGTCACGCCCGGACCCCACCAGCATCCTATCCAGGTACACCGATGATCGAATCCATCCTGCTCTCCGCGGCACGGGTATCCACCTTCGAACAGCGAAAGGCACTGACCAATGCCAGCGGCTTTTTCTTCGAACGCGACGACCGATTGTTCCTGGTGACCAGTCGGCACGTGATGATCGACGAACCGAGCAAACACTTCCCGGACCGCATCGAGATCGAACTGCATACCGACCCGGACAACATGGCCCGGTCGACCGGCTTTTCCATTCCACTCTATCGCAACGGCAAGAGCCTCTGGCGCCAGGGCCTCGACAAGGCCGGGGAGATCGACGTGGCGGTGATCGAGATCGAGCGCGCCGCCCTGCCCGCAACGACGGTCTACCGGGCCTTCACGCCCGGGCACCTGGCCAGCCCGGATGACACGGTGGAGGTCGGCACCTCGCTCCTGGTGGTGGGCTTCCCGCTCGGCTTCCACGACACCCTGCACCACATGCCCGTGGTGCGCCAGGCAGTGATCGCCTCCTCGTTCGGCCTGCGCTTCCAGGGCGAAGGCTATTTCCTCACCGACGCCCGCACCCACCGGGGCACCAGCGGCGCGCCCATCGTGATGCGCGCGGCCCGGCGCGAGCCGATACCGGGCGACCTGCCCTGGATACTTCTGGGCATCCACTCGGCCCGGCTCGATGTCGGCAGCCGCGACATGGAATCCGACGAGGCGCTCGGCCTGAACTGCGCCTGGTACGCCGACATCCTGCTGACCCTCACCGAACGCTGACTGCTGATAGTCAGACAATCCTGAACGGGATGGTCAGGGTGAACACGCTGCCGCCCCCGCGCACCGTCCGGATCAGTTCGGGCTGGGCCTCGAAGCCCTCGTTCAGCTTGTTGCGCAGGCGCGCTGACCGTGGTTTCCACCGGGCTGGTCCCGGGGTCGAAACTGTAGTCCCAGACGCGTTCCATCAACATGCTCTTGGACACCCCACTCGCGCGGCGGACCAGGGCCTGGACCCGCGCCAGCAGTTCCAGAAGGTGAACGGCTTGGGTCCAGGCCGATCTGCGTCTATCCACCACTCTCCACCACAATCCTGAACTTGATGCGTATGGCATCGGACACCACCCCGGTATCTCCCCAGACCCTTTGGCCGATGCCGTAATCCAGGCGTTTGATGTTGAACCGGCCATGGAAAATGCCTTCCGAGCCCAGCCGAGCGAAGGTGAAGCGGGACTTCACCTCATGGCTGCGGCCATGGATGCTCAATCGTCCTCGTACTTCATACCGGCCTCTACCGAGTGAGCGCACGGACGTCGACTCGAAATGCGCCTTGGGGTAAGCCGCAACGTGCAACCAGTCCGCCCCTTTCACATCGTTATTGCCCTCCTCCGATCCGGCATCGATGCTGGCCAGATCGATCTCTATCCTGGCGTGTGCGCTGGCAGGACTGTCCGGGTCGAAGGCCAGATCGACCCGGAAATTCCGGACCCCCCCCGCCACCGACGCCCCCATCTGGGTTGTAACGAAGGCAATTTGGCTACGCTCCGGCAACACCCTGTTGAACTCAACCGCCTGCGCCGGCAGGGCCAGGACGAGCAAGCACAGGCAGGAAATCCTCGACAGGTTCATAGGGATTCTCTTCAGTGTCAGACACACCGGGACAGCATACGGCCTGTCCACCCATTCCGCTTGACGAAGAAGCCTTACCAGATGGCGGCGTATTGCCGCAATCAGGCCGTCATCCCCGGCCCCTGATGTGATCCTCGATGTGGAACAGTAACAACATCGCAAGCGCTTTCTTGATCAGCGTCAAGATCAGTCGATGGATAGGGGCATTTTTTAAAAAAACTCAGGTCTATCATCAGGCAAAACAATTAGATATTCATAACCGCATGTAGAGGAGATTCAAATGCGACATGTCAATTCACACGGAGATCGTTCCGGCTTCCGGCTTCGCCTGCTGGTCCTTCCATTGTTCACGGCCATCACGCTAGCGGCCGGTTCAACCGGGGCATTTGCGCAGGTGGACGTGAACGCGGCCGAGGCCTTGTTCAAGGACAACAAATGCAACAAGTGCCACAACCCCACGAAGAAGAAGAAGGGCCCCTCGCTCAAGGCAATCGCCGAGAAGTACAAAGGCGATGCCAGTGCTGAAAGCAAGCTGCTTAAGCACATCACCACGGGGCCCAAGGTCAAGATTGACGGCGAAGAAGAGGATCACGACGTGATCGACACCAAGGATCCGAAGCAGCTCAAGAACCTTACCGACTGGCTGCTTGCCCAGTAAGACGGAAACCGGGCTGCAGTAGCAGGCGTGCTGCAGCCCGGTTTGTTTCGGCACTGTATGCGCTCGCTGCGCCCTCTCGGTAATTAAAACAATCATGCGAACCTCACGCTACTTGGGGCGGCTTGTCAGCCTCTGCCTCTTCTCCGGCGTCGTAGCACTGGCGCCCACCGAAACTGGCGCCGCCGAAACCGCCCCTGGCCGAAACCCGGCGCATGCCGCCGGACAATTGGACAATGCCGGTTGCCTGCAATGCCACGATGGCAAGAAGAAACTTGAGGTGCCTGACGCAGCGGCGGAGGGTGAGATGCGGTCGCTCGCCGGTATCGCCCCGGATAAATTCGGCCAGGGTGTCCACGCCCGCATGCGCTGCGTCGATTGCCATAGCGACATCGCCGACAACAAGGCGCCACACACGAAGACGACGGCCCGTGCGCCCGATTGCGCCGGATGCCACGAGCAGCTCTGGGATGCTGCACAAAAAAGCGGTACCTCCGAGGCGCACCCAAGGCTGGGCGTGGTTGCCAGGAACATCCAGGCCTACCGACAGTCGTTCCACGCCAGGGCGAATGAGGATGACCCCGAGCGCCCCAACGCCATGTGCCATGAGTGTCACGACAGCCACTCCTTCAACGTGCCGACAGACCGGAAAAGCCCCCAGTATGCGCAGTGGCGGCTGGACGTTCCGGCACTCTGCGGAAAGTGCCACGAAGACCAGCTCGACGAGTACAGCGAATCCATACACGGCACCGAGATACTGGAAGAGAAGAACGCCAAATCGGCCGTTTGCATCGACTGCCATACGACCCACGAGATTACCGGCACCTCGCTCACCACGTTCAAGCTGCTCAATCCCGAAGAGTGCGGCAACTGCCACAAGAACAGCCTGAAGACCTATCGCGACACCTATCACGGCCAGGTCAACAAACTCGGCTACACCTACACGGCGAAGTGCTACAACTGCCATGGCAGCCACGGCATCCTTCTGGTCGATGACCCGAAGTCCAAGGTCCATCCCGACAACAAACTGAAGACCTGCCGGCAATGCCACAACGGCAAGAAATTACCCGAGGCCACGGCGGGTTTCGTCACCTTCTACCCCCACGCCGATGCCAGCGACTACGGCCGCTATTCGCAGGTGTGGATCGCCTCCCGCTTGATGGGAGGACTGCTGGTGCTGGTCTTTACCTTCTTCTGGCTGCATTCCGGACTCTGGTATTACCGTGAGTGGCAGGAACGCAAGGCACGCAAACCAGTGCCGCACGTGCAGGCAGAGGCCCTCGGCCCCTATGCCGGCAAGCATTTCCGCCGCTTCCCGATCGGCTGGCGCATTGCCCACCTCATTTTCGCCCTGGCCACCATGATGTTGGTGCTTACCGGCACCACGGTGCTGTTTGCCGGAAGTGCCTGGGCGCCGGTGGTCGCCAAGATCCTGGGCGGCCCCGAAAACGTGGCGCTGCTGCACCGCCTGGCCGTCGTACTGTTCGTCGGCATCTTCTTCATCCACCTTGTCTATATCCTCCAGCGCCTGCTGCGCAGTCGGAACTTCAGGTGGTTCGGACCCGATTCGCTGATGCCGAACCTGAAGGATCTGAAGGATTGCGTGGGCATGTTCAAGTGGTTCTTCGACCGCGGACCCAAACCTTTGTTCGAGCGCTGGACCTACTTCGAGAAGTTCGACTACTGGGCGGTCTTCTGGGGGGTCACGGTCATCGGCAGCAGCGGCATGTTGCTGGCCTTCCCGCACGTGACGGCGCAGTACCTGCCGGGCTGGATATTCAATGTCGCCACCCTGGTGCACAGCGAGGAGGCATTCCTGGCGGCGGTGTTCCTGTTTACGGTGCATTTCTTCAACAACCACTTCCGCCCGGACAAGCTGCCGCCGCCTGACATCGTGATGTTTACCGGCACTCAGTCGCTGGCGGAATTCAGGCGGGAACATCCGGCCCAGTACCAGCGACTCCTAGAAACGGGTGAACTCGAGAAATATCTGGTGGCGCAGCCGTCGCGGCCGATGACCCTGGGTTCCAAGATACTTGGCCTTGTGCTGATTGGTATGGGCTTGACGCTTCTGGTCCTGGTCGCAATCGGCTTCTTCAGCAGTTGGTAGCGGCGGGTTCACGCAGATGGCCGGATAAAGACCGGGAGCGCTGCCGGGCCACACGCCTTATTGCGCGGTCTGCTGACGCCGATACTCCTGCCGTTTCATGCCGAGATAATCGGCCCGGCTGACTTCATGCAACTGGCGGGCATATTGCTCGGTGGCGTCGTACCAGCCTTGCAGGCGCTTTTCCAGGCGCATGGCAGGCGGCGCGGCCAGGGCACCGAGATAGGCGTCGATGGCGAGGTAATAGCGCATGGTGTTGCGTTCCACCACGCCACGCAGGCCGCCGATGTATTCGGGCCGGCCATCGGCTTGCCGGTCGACGATGGTGAAGCCCACCTTGTCTCGGGCGAGCGTGGCCAGGTAAGTCTTCATGGCCAGTTGCCCGGCCAGGCCATAGTCACACGAATAGGTCAGATGCAGGAAGGTGCGGCCACCGGCGACCGGCACGGCCTGCAAGTGGATGCGATAGTTGCTGGTATTCAACGGCCCCTTGTCGGCCGTGAGACGGATATCCAGATAGTCCGCCGTGGCCGACTTGGTGCGATAGACGAACTCGATTGGATAGGCGTCCTCAAGTGACTGGGGGTATTTCCTGCCCAGGTTGACCGTCAGTACGGCATTCGCCCCGGCGCTCGCGACCCGGCAGTGTTTGGTATTGATATGCAGGATCAGCACGTCGCACCAGCCCTCCGGGCCGTCCAGCGCCGCGCTGACGGTGGCGAACGGGTGATCGACCAGGGCATAGATATCGCCTTTCAGATCATTGGATGACTCAAGGTAGAGCGCGCGTTGGAACGGGTTGTGGCGGAGTTCACCGGTCAAAGCCGTGTATTTTGCCTGGAGGGCAGCAGCGGCCTGGCTATCCGACGCCAAGGCCTGGCCGGCCCAGCCGGCCAGCAGCAGACAGGCCAGACAGGCACGGACGATGCGGACGAAGTCCTTGCGGCAGGCCATTGCGCTAAGGGCTGGCCGCCGCCTTGCGAGCCACGCCCAGACCGAGCTTGACCGCAACCTCGCGGCCCGCGCCGCTGACCTGTTCGACCGGCTGCAGGGTCAGCTTGCCGGCCGGCACGCCGGCGGCCAGCAGGGCCGCCTCGATCACCTTGCCGCGCGCGTTGGCGATGGCGACCAGTTCCTCGTCGGCGACCGTCTCCTGGTCGAGCAGGCCCTGGTAGATCAGGCCATGGAGGTCGGCGCCCTTGAGCCTCGACGCCTCCTCGGCCGAGATCGGTTCCGGCTTGGCCTTGACCAGGCCGGACAGGCGCGACAGCAGCTTGCCGGCGGTGCTGGTCGGCGGCGGCTCCGGATTGGCCTGGGCGTACTTGCCCTTCAGCGTCCTCAGGGCATCGCGGCCGATGCGGTCGGCATACAGCTTCTCCAGGGCCTCCTGGGTCTTGGGCTGGGCGGTGGAGACCGGACCGGGGTCTTCGTCCGCCGCCAGCTTGCGGCCGCTGGCCTCGGCCACGGCGCGACGGACGCGGTCTTCCTTTACCGCCAGGCGATCGGCCACCGGGTTCCAGGCCGGGGTCGCGGTCAGGGCAAGGTTGGGCCGCTTGGCCAGGGCCTCGGCGAGCTGCCTGAGCTTGTCCTTCTCGGGCGGCAACAACTTCGCCTCGCCGGCGTCGAAGGCGACCTTCTCCAGCTTGTCGCCACTGATGCCGAGCAGCTTGCCGATGGCCCGGAACGGCGCCAGGGCGATCTTGCTGATGACGTTGACGATCGCCTTCCAGATGATGCTGCCGTAGCTGAACTGGGGGTCGTCCAGGCTGCCCGACACCGGCAGGCCGAGGTCGATGACGCCGTTGCTGTCCTGCAGGATGGCGATGGCGAGGTCGAGCGGGAGGTTCTTGGCGGTCGGGCTCTCGACCCGCTCGCCCAGGGTCAGCTTGTTCATGACGATCTGGTTCTCGCCCTGCAACTGGCGCTCCTTGATCTTGTATTCCAGGTCGAGCGAGAGCTTGCCGGACTCGATCTTGCGCCCGGCGAAGGTGGCGCTGTAAGGCGTCAGCCGGTTCATCTCGACGTTGCGGAACACCACCTTGATGTCGGTGTAGCCGGTCGGATCGAGGAAATCGATCTGGCCGACCGCGCGGGCCAGGCCGTAGTCGTCGACTTGCCCGTCCAGTTCCAGTTGCGCCGGCCGGCCCTTGACCAGGCTGATGCCGTTGATGGTGCCCTTGAGGTCGTGGATGCGGGTGCCGAACGGCAGGGCCAGCGATTCGTCGGCGAAGTCCATCTCGTTGGCGCTGACGCTGATCCGCTCGATGGCGAAGCGCATGCCCGGCTTGGCCGCAACCGCCGGGACCGGTGCCGCGGGCGCGGTGGCGACCGGCGGCACCGGCGCTGGCTTCATCAGGCGGGCCAGGTTGAGGGTCTTGTCCTGGTGGATGACCAGCTTGAGGCCGAGGCCGTCGACCTTGACCTCGCCAATGTCGACCGCCTCCGGCGAGGCCGACAGCTCCTTCGTGGTCAGGTTTTTCCAGGCCAGCAGGCGGTTGCCGGTGCCGGACTCGTTGACCAGCAGATCGGTGACGCTGAAGCCGCCCTGATAGGCGATCTTGTCGCCCACCCGCAAGCGTCCCTGGCTGCCAGCCTTGCCGGACACCAGGACCACATTGGCGGCCTGGCCGACATAGGGCTGCACCGGGGTCAGGTTGAGGCCGGCCAGGTTGACCCGGGCGTCGAGCGAACCCTTGGCCGGCACCAGCCTCCCCTGCACCTGCAAGGCACCGCCCTGGCGCACCCTCAGGCCCAGTTGCACCGGCAGCGCGGCCTTCAGGTCCTGGCTGAGGCCGGTCGCGCTGGCGCCGATGTTGTCCAGGTCGAGACTGGCCGCCGGCTTGACCGTCTCGTCGCGCAGGGCGGCCTGGAAACCGTTCAGTTCGGCCCGGCCCAGGCGCCAGGTCCAGCCCGCCTCCTTGCCGGCCGGGGCGGCCCTGGGCGCGGCCTTGCCGGCCGGGGTCAGGGCATCGAGCAGGGTGATGCGTCCATCCGCCGTGCGCACGGCGCTCAGGCGTCCTTGCGCCAGGACAAGCCGTCCGGCCTCGGCATGCTGCTCGGCCAGGCCGGCCTGGATACCCTCCAGGGCCACCGCATCCAGCCCGAACAGCGTCTTGCCGGCCGAGGCGACGGCAATCTTGCCCAGTTGCACGTTGCCCTCGCCCAGATGGGCCTGGACCGGACCCACGCCGACCAGCGCGTCGGCCTTGAAGGCGACCTTCAGCTTGCCGACATCCAGGGCCAGCGGTTTCGCGAAGGTCTGATCGACGACATGGATGCCGACGTCGTCCAGGCTGAAGCGGGCGAGGTCGATCCGCCAGGCGACCTCTTCACCCGGTTTCCGCTCGGCGGTCGGCTTGGTCCAGGCCGGCGTGGCTTGTTCAGGTGCCGGCCCGGCGGCGGGCGGAAACCAGTCCTGCACATCCAGGCTGCCGTCGACACGCCGGATCAGGT
>JBAZLW010000106.1:0-8149 GCA_041650095.1 Hydrogenophilaceae bacterium
CCCGGCAACGCCCTACTTTCTTTGCTTGTGCAAAGAAAGTAAGCAAAGAAAGCACACCCCGCTTCCGTCGAAACCCCGCGCATTTCGCGGTCGCGCCGGCGGCGAAAGAACTCGCTGCGCTCAGACAGCTTTCGCCGGCCTTCGGCTTCCCGGCGCGATCGCGAAATGCGCGGCTCCATCAGAGGGGGCTGAAAAACGTCGCGTAAGGTGAGGATGGTGCCAAGTGGAAACGGTGGTGTGGGGCTGTTGAGTCCCCTCTGAACCGCCAATTTTTCTGTTGTCGTTCGGGGGCAGTCGGCGAGCACTGTCTGAGCCCGCAGGGCGAGTTGCGCAGCCGCCCGAACGGCAGCGGAAAAATTGGGTACCCGAAGGGCGGTGAAGCGGGGCGGCTTTCTTTTGGTTACTTTTCTTGGCCGCACAAGAAAAGTAATGCGCTGCCGGGCGCCCCCGGCCAATGCACCCTAACAAGGCCCAACTGCCTCCGCTCAAGTCCACCGCAACAAACGCGGGCAAGCCCGCGCCTACGGGTCAGAGGTGGTACTGCCGGCTCTCGGTCTTCACCGTCTCCACCAGGGCGGCGACGTTCTCCGGCGGGGTGAATTGGGAGATGCCGTGGCCCAGGTTGAACACGTGGCCCGAGCCCTTGCCGTAGCTGGCCAGGATGCGCCTGGCCTCGGCCGACACCGCTTCCGGCGTGGTGAGCAGGATGAAGGGGTCCATGTTGCCCTGCAGGGCAACCCGGTCGCCGACCTTGCGGCGCGCCTCGCCGATATCGATCGCCCAGTCCAGGCCGACCGCGTCGGCGCCGCAATCGGCGATCTGGTCCAGCCAGAGCCCGCCGCCCTTGGTGAAGACGATGCGCGGCACTACCCGGCCTTCGCGTTCGCGGGTCAGGCCGGCCATGATGCGGGCCATGTAGGGCAGCGAGAATTCCAGGTAGGCCGCCTGGGTGAGCATGCCACCCCAGGAGTCGAACACCATCACGGCCTGGGCGCCGGCCTCGATCTGGGCGTTCAGATAGTCGATCACCGCCGTCGTGGTCACGTCCAGGATGTGGTGCATCAGGTCCGGGCGCGAGTACATCAAGGTCTTCACCTTGGCATAGGTGTCGCTGCCCTCGCCTTCCACCATGTAGCAGGACAGGGTGAACGGGCTGCCGGAAAAGCCGATCAGCGGCACCGAGCCGTCCAGGGCGCGGCGGATCTCGGAAACGGCGTCGATGACGTAGCGCAGCTTGTCGTGCGGGTCGGGCGCGGCCAAGTCGCGGATCTCCCATTCCTCGCGCAGCGGGCGCTCGAACTTCGGCCCCTCGCCTTCGGCGAAATACAGGCCCAGGCCCATGGCGTCGGGCACGGTGAGGATGTCGGAAAACAGGATGGCGGCATCGAGGCCATAGCGCGCCAGCGGTTGCAGGGTGACCTCGGTGGCCAGCGAGGGCGACTTGCACAGGTCCAGGAAGCTGCCGGCGCGGGCGCGGGTGGCGCAGTATTCCGGCAGGTAGCGGCCGGCCTGGCGCATCAGCCAGGTGGGCGTGTAGTCGGTCGGCTGGCGCATCAGCGCGCGCAGAAAGGTGTCGTTTTTCAGGGTGGTCATCGTCTCGTCCATCGCAAAATCCCCGCCATTCTACTTCAGGCGGCCGGATTCTCCCGCGGCGGCGTGATCCAGCCCTGGCTGTAGAACAGCATGTAGAGCCCGATATTGAGGACGATCAGCAGCAGGACCGCCAGCCAGGCGATGGCGGCGTCGTGGATGAAACGCGGCGTGATGGCACGGGTCAGCCACCAGACCGGCCGGGTGATGGCGTCGAAGAAGCGCCAGACCACGTTTTCCCGGTATTTCGCGCCGGCCAGCAGGGCCAGAAGGCCCTTGCCGATGAAGGTGTAGATCAGCAGCCGAATGACCAGCTGGATGATCTGGAACAGTGCGTAGGGGTCCACGTCAGATTTTCAGTGAAGGGTAGCGGACACTTTCGACCATGTTCTGGGTTTCCCGGTCCGGCGCCGGGGTGAACAGGCTGACCAGCAGGATGACCATGAACCCGGCCGGGATGCCGAAGATGCCGGCCGAGACGTCGGTGATGCCGAACCACTTGGTCATGTCGAAATATTTCACGCCGATGAGGTAGAACAGGGTCAGCCCGAGGCCGACCAGCATGCCGGCGACGGCACCCTGCTTGGTCGCGCGCTTCCAGAAGATGCCCAGCACCAAGGCGGGGAAGAAGCAGGAGGCGGCGATCGAGAAGGCCCAGGCGACCATGGACAGGATGGTGTCCGGTTTCATCGAGGCGACCCAGGCGGCGATCAGAGCGACCAGCAGGAGCAGGCCCTTGGACACCGCCAGCCGGCGGGTGGTGGACGCCTGGCGGTCGATCATCTGGTAGTAGACGTCGTGCGACAGTGCGTTGGCGATGGTGAGCAGCAGGCCGTCGGCGGTGGACAGCGCCGCGGCCAGGCCGCCGGCGGCGACCAGGCCGGCCACCACATAGGGCAGGCCGGCGATCTCCGGGGTGGCCAGGACGATGACGTCCGGGTTCAGGGTCAGCTCGGCCAGCTGCAGGATGCCGTCGCGGTTGATGTCCTCCACCATGACCAGGCCCAGCTTGGCCCAGGAGGCGACCCAGCCGGGCAGTTCGACGATGCTGGTGCCGACCAGATTGGTATAGACCTCGTACTTGGCGAACACGGCATAGGCCGGCGCGGTGAAATAGAGCAGGAAGATGAAGAACAGCGACCAGAACACCGATTCGCGCGCCTCGCGCACCGAGGGCGTGGTGTAGAAGCGGATCAGGACGTGGGGCAGCGAGGCGGTGCCGACCATCAGGCAGAAGGTCAGGGCGATGAAGTTCAGCCGGGCGATGTCGCGTTCCGCCTCGGTCTGGCCGGGGAACGGTTCGGCATGGTGGTTGAGCGGGCGCGCCTTGGCCTCGGCGATCTCACGGTCGCGCTTGAGCTGGGTAATTTCCTCGGCAGCGATGGGGTTGTGCACGGCCTCCAGGGCGGCGATCTGCTTGGCCAGGTGGTCGGCCCGTGCCTGGTAGGCTTCGCGGGCGCTCGCCTGGGCGGGGTCGGCCATGATTTCGTCTTCCCGCGCGGTGACATTTTCCAGCACCGCGCCGTAGACCAGCTGCGGCACCGGCACGTTGGTGACCTGGTAGGACATGAACACCACCGGCATCAGGTAGGCGATGATCAGAATGATGTACTGCGCCACCTGGGTCCAGGTCACCGCCCGCATGCCGCCCAGGAAGGAACAGACCAGGAGGCCGGCCAGGCCGACGAAGACGCCGACCTCGAAACTGATGCCGAGGAAGCGGCTGGTGATGATGCCGACGCCGTAGATTTGCGCGGTGACATAGGTGAACGAGGCCAGAAGGGTGCCCAGCACGGCGATGGAGCGGGCAGTGTGGCCGCCGTAGCGGGCGCCCATGAAGTCGGGGATGGTGAACTGGCCGAACTTGCGCAGGTAGGGCGCCAGCAGCAGGGCGACCAGGACATAGCCGCCGGTCCAGCCCATGACGAAGGCCAGGCCGTCGTAGCCCTTGGCATAGAGCGTGCCGGCCATGCCGATGAAGGAGGCGGCGCTCATCCAGTCGGCGCCGGTGGCCATGCCGTTGAAGATGGCCGGCACCCGGCGGCCGGCGACGTAATACTCGGTCACGTCGGCGGTGCGGCTCATGATGCCGATGCCGGCATAGAGCGCCACCGTGGCGGCCATGAAGGTCCAGCCGATCCACTGGTCGGGCAGGCCCATGTATTCGGCCACCGCGAGGGCGAGCACGAACATCACGAAGCCGCCGGTGTAGAAGCTGTAGTATTTCTTGATGCGCGAGAAGAAGACGCGCGGCATCAGCGGCCGTCCTCGGCGACGCCGTATTCCTCGTCCAGTTCGTTCATGCGCCGGGCGTAGTGGCGGACCAGCATGACGTAGACGATCAGGGCGCCCTGGGCGCCGATCCAGAACGGCAGGGGAAAGTCGAGAAAGCTGATGTCGGCCAGGTCGCGGGCGTACCAGACGACCAGGAAGGTGACCGCGAACCAGATGGCGAGCAGCGTACCGGTCAGCCTGAGGTTGCGCCGCCAGTATTCCCGGTGCTTGTCCGTCAATTGCATGGCCTTTTTTTCCTCACGAGGGTGTCGCGCGTCGGCATCGGCGGGAGTATAAACCGGTCCCCGGACCCGGCCGGGTTAATATCGGCCGGAACGAATTTGAGGAGCTACCAATGGAAGTCTGGTTTGTCTGGCTGGCGCGCCTGATGTACCTGGGCATTTACCTGATGGCCGCCGGCATGCTCTATCGCGCCGGCAGGATCGCCATCGGCCGCGACCTGCGTTTCGTCGCCGACTGGCGCGGCCGCGCCATTCCCGATCCGGAACGTTGGGCGCACCTCGTTCTGGCGGTGAACCTGCTCGGAGGCGCCGTGCTCCTGGCCATCGGCGTTGCCGTCCTGCTGGTCGGCCTGCCGTTCACGGTCTGGACCGGCGCGGCCGGCCTGGTGCTGTGGAGCTATTACTTCTTCCTGCGTGTGATCAACGGGCGGGCGGAACGCGATTCCGCCTGATCTTAAATGTCCGGCAAGTCTGGCTGCGGAGAATGGCTGCCGTCGTCATGCGAATTCCATGACGTACACCTATCCCGCGTTCGGGACTGACCTGCACCGTATCATGCTCGATCGGGCAGGCCGAGCCGAGTTGTAAGGATCCTGTCAGTCTGCGCGCCTATGCTGCGCAACCTATAGGGGGGTATAGGGGGCCCGGGCTATTTGCCACGGTGCCGATTGAGCAGTTAGCGCTGTTACAGGCGAAGGAGACTACACATGTCAAAACCCGGGAATTTCGATCCCAAGGCCTATTGGCAGGCCACACTCAGGTTGCTGATGGTGACCATCGCAATCTGGTTCGTTGTTTCGTTCGGCGCCGGCATCCTGTTCCGTGATGCCCTCGATGTCGTTCACTTGGGGGGCTACCCGCTCGGCTTCTGGTTTGCCCAGCAGGGTTCCATCTTCATTTTCGTCGGCCTGATCTTCTGGTACGCCAAGCGTATGGACAAGATCGACCGCGAACACGACGTCCACGAAGAATAAAAGGATACCGACATGGATCTGAAAACATTGACCTTTGTCGTAGTGGGCCTGTCGTTCGCCCTCTACATCGGCATCGCCATCTGGGCGCGTGCCGGCACCACCAAGGAATTCTACGTCGCCGGCGGCGGCGTCCACCCGATCGTCAACGGCATGGCGACCGGCGCCGACTGGATGTCCGCCGCCTCGTTCATCTCCATGGCCGGCCTGATTGCCTTCCTGGGCTACGGCGGCTCCGTCTACCTGATGGGCTGGACCGGCGGCTACGTGCTCCTGGCCGTATTGCTCGCCCCGTACCTCCGGAAGTTCGGCAAGTTCACCGTGCCCGAGTTCATCGGCGACCGCTACTACTCGCAGACCGCGCGTATCGTGGCGGTGATCTGCCTGATCTTCATCTCCTTCACCTATGTCGCCGGCCAGATGCGCGGCGTCGGCATCGTGTTCTCCCGCTTCCTGGAAGTGGAGATCACCACCGGCCTGATCATCGGTATGGGCCTGGTGTTCTTCTACGCCGTGCTCGGCGGCATGAAGGGCATCACCTACACCCAGGTGGCCCAGTACGTGGTGCTGATCTTCGCCTACACCATCCCCGCCGTGTTCATCTCCCTGCAGATCGCCGGCACCCCCCTGCCCCAGTTGGGCCTGGGCGGCTCGGTGGGCGACATCTCCTTCCTGGCCAAGCTGAACCAGGTGGTGACCGATCTCGGCTTCGCGGCCTACACCTCGGGCAACAAGAGCATGCTCGACGTGTTCTGCATCACCCTGGCCCTGATGGCCGGCACCGCCGGCCTGCCCCACGTCATCGTCCGCTTCTTCACGGTGCCCAAGGTGCATGATGCCCGCATGTCCGCCGGCTGGGCCCTGGTCTTCATCGCCATCCTGTACACCACCGCCCCGGCGGTCGGCGCCATGGCCCGCTACAACCTGCACGCCACGGTGAATACCGCGGTGGCCAGCGGCGGCGATGTGTTCGCCCCCGAGGCCAGCATCCAGGGCGAGACTCGTCCCGAGTGGATGAAGCGCTGGGAAAAGACCGGCCTGATCAAGTGGGAAGACAAGAACGGCGACGGCCGCATCCAGTATTACAACGAGAAGAGCAAGGACGAGGCCTTCCTGGCCAAGGTCGAGGCCGCTGGCTGGAAGGGCAACGAGCTCGGTTCCGACAAGAAGGGCAAGTTCGACGGTACGGTCGACCGCGACATCATGGTGCTGGCCAACCCGGAAATTGCCGGCCTGCCCAACTGGGTGATCGCCCTGATTGCCGCCGGCGGTATCGCCGCCGCGCTGTCCACCGCCGCCGGCCTGCTCCTGGTGATCTCCTCCGCCGTCTCGCACGACCTGATGAAGGGTGTGTTCGCCAAGAACATCTCCGAGAAGACCGAGCTGATGGCGGGCCGTATCGCCGCCGCCGTGGCGGTGCTGATCGCCGGCTACCTGGGCTACAACCCGCCGGGCTTCGTCGCCCAGGTGGTGGCGTTCGCCTTCGGCCTCGCCTGCGCCTCGCTGTTCCCGACCATCGTGCTGGGTATCTTCAGCAAGACGATGAACCGGGGCGGTGCCATCGCCGGCATGCTGACCGGCCTGATCTTCACCCTGGTCTACATCGTCTACTTCAAGCGCGATGTCCTGCTGGGCATGGAGAAGCTGCCCGACAGCGCCTGGTTCATGGGCATCTCGCCGGAAGGCATCGGCGTGGTCGGCATGATCCTCAACTTCGTCGTCGCCTACATCGTGATGAAGATGACCGCCCCGTGCCCGGATCACATCCAGCACCTGGTCGAGGACATCCGCTACCCGCGTGGTGCCGGCGCTGCCCAGGCCCACTGATCCGGTTCTCTGGAACGCAAAAACCCCCGCTTCGGCGGGGGTTTTTTGTCGTTCTTATACAATTGATTGGTTTGGTCAAACTTGTTGGATCTCGGGAGAGCAGTGTGAACGCTACCCACTCGGCGGGAAGAAATACCGGCGGGCTTGCGCTCGGCGCGCTGGGTGTCGTCTTCGGCGACATCGGCACCAGTCCCCTCTACACCATGAAGGAGGTGTTCGGCGGCCATCATCTGGCGCTGAGCCAGGACAATATACTGGGTATCCTCTCGCTGATCTTCTGGTCGCTCATGCTGGTGGTTTCATTGAAGTACGTCAGCGTGATGATGCGGGCCGACAACAAGGGTGAGGGCGGCATCCTGGCCCTGCTCGCGCTGGTGCAAGGGCAGGTTCCGTTGCAATCGCGTGGCCGCTGGCTGCTGATGTCGCTGGGTTTTATTGGCGCATCGCTGTTTTTCGGTGACAGCCTGATCACTCCGGCCATCTCGGTGCTCTCGGCCATCGAGGGTCTGGAAATGGGGACGCCGGTCCTGCATCCTTTCATCGTGCCGCTGGCGCTCGGTATTCTGGTCGGTTTGTTCGTCATCCAGCGTCATGGTACCGCCACCATCGGCATCCTGTTCGGCCCGGTCATGCTGGTCTGGTTCGGCGTGCTCGGGCTGCTTGGCATCCTCAGCATCCTCCAGCATCCACTGGTGCTCATTGCCCTCCTGCCGATCCACGCCCTGCATTTCTTCGCCGCACACGGCACCGCCAGTTTTCTTATCCTGGGCGCGGTGGTCCTGGCGATCACGGGTGCGGAAGCCTTGTATGCCGACATGGGCCATTTTGGCCGCAAACCCATCCAACTGGTCTGGTTCGCCTATGTCCTGCCTGCCCTGGTGCTCAACTATTTCGGCCAGGGGGCGCTGCTGCTCGCCGATCCGGAGGCGGTACGCAACCCGTTCTATCTGCTGGCGCCCGGCTGGGCGCTCTATCCCATGATCGGTCTGGCCACCATGGCGACCGTGATCGCCTCCCAGGCGGTCATCTCGGGTGCCTTCTCGGTGACTCGGCAGGTGATCCAGATGGGCTACGCACCGCGCCTGATGATCAACCACACCTCGGTGACCGAGGCCGGCCAGATCTATATCCCCTTCGTGAACTGGACCCTGATGACCGGCATCGCCCTGCTGGTATTGGGCTTCCAGAATTCAAGCAATCTGGCCGCGGCCTACGGCATCGCGGTCACCGGCACCTTTGCCATCG
>JBAZLW010000107.1:0-8086 GCA_041650095.1 Hydrogenophilaceae bacterium
GAACTGCTCGACCGTACCGTATTCGAGCAGGTCCTGCTCGACCCGCTTCAGCAGGTCGAAACCGAATTCCTGGTGAGCCATCTCGCGACCACGGAACCGCAGCGTGATCTTGGTCTTGTCGCCATCGTTCAGGAAACGGATCAGGTTGCGCAGCTTCACCTGGTAGTCAGCATCGTCAGTACGGGGCCGGAACTTGACCTCCTTGACCTGGATCTGCTTCTGCTTCAGCTTGGCCTCGTGCTGCTTCTTCTGCTCATGGTACTTGTACTTGCCGTAGTCCATGATCTTGCAGACCGGAGGCTCCGCCTGGGGTGCGATCTCCACCAGGTCACGTTCCGCTTCCTCGGCCTTGGCCATTGCTTCCCGGATACTGACGACGCCCAACTGCTCGCCATCTTCCGCCACGAGTCGGACCTGCGGCGCGTCAATCTCGCCGTTGATCCTCATTTCCTTGTCGAGTGCGATGCTCAAACCCCTTTCAAAAACATGAGGGAGCGGATCTCCGCTCCCTGTCCAGCCGCTGCCGCCTGGTCAACCGCGCATTTCAGCCAGCATGCGGTTGACGAAATCATCCAGGCTCATCTGCCCGAGGTCTTCACCGCCCCGGACGCGTACGGCCACCTTGCCCTCCGCGCGTTCCTTTTCGCCGACTACCAGCTGATAAGGCACCCGCTTCATGGAGTGGTCGCGGATTTTATAGGTAATCTTCTCGTTCCTCAAGTCCGATTGCACCCTGAAGCCTTGTTTTTTAAGGGCTTCCGCGACTTCGGAGACATAGTCCGCCTGGGCGTCGGTGATGTTCATCACCACCGCCTGCACCGGCGACAGCCAGAGCGGGAAGTTGCCGGCGTAATGCTCGATCAGGATGCCGATGAAACGCTCCAGTGAGCCCAGGATGGCGCGGTGCAGCATCACCGGCGGCTTGCGGGTGTTGTCCTCGGCGACATACTCGGCGCCCAGGCGCACCGGCAGGTTGAAGTCGAGCTGAATGGTGCCGACCTGCCACAGGCGGCCGAGCGAATCCTTCAGGGTGAACTCGATCTTGGGGCCGTAGAAGGCGCCTTCGCCCGGCTGCAGGTCGTACTTGAGGCCGTTCTGGTCGAGCGCGGCGGCGAGACCGGCCTCGGCCTTGTCCCAGGTCTCGTCGGATCCGACCCGCTTGTCGGGCCGGGTCGACAGCTTGACCAGGACATCGGTGAAGCCGAAGTCGGCATAGACCGCCTGCAGCATCTTGATGAAGTCGGACACCTCGGGCTGGATCTGTTCCTCGGTGCAGAAGATGTGGGCATCGTCCTGGACGAAGGCGCGCACCCGCATCAGGCCATGCAGGGCGCCGGACGGCTCGTTGCGGTGGCAGGAGCCGAACTCGGCCAGCCTGAGCGGCAGGTCGCGATAGGAGTGCAGGCCGTGGTTGAAGATCTGCACGTGGCCCGGGCAGTTCATCGGCTTCACCGCATAGTCGCGGTTCTCCGAGGCGGTGGTGAACATCTGCTCGCGGTAGTTGTCCCAGTGGCCGGACTTCTCCCACAGCGACTTGTCCATCACGGTCGGGGTCTTCACCTCGTCGTAGCCGTACTCGCGGAACTTGCCCCGCATGTACTGCTCGACCGCCTGCCAGAGTATCCAGCCGTGCGGGTGCCAGAACACCATGCCGGGCGACTCCTCCTGCAGGTGGAACAGGTCGAGCTGCTTGCCCAGGCGGCGGTGGTCGCGCTTCTCGGCCTCCTCCAGGCGATGCAGGTAGGCGGCCAGGTCGTCCTTGTTGCCCCAGGCGGTGCCGTAGATGCGCTGCAGCATCTCGTTCTTCGAGTCGCCGCGCCAGTAGGCGCCGGCCACCTTCATCAGCTTGAACACCTTGAGCTTGCCGGTTGAGGGCACGTGCGGACCGCGGCAGAGGTCGATGAAGTCGCCCTCGCGATAGAGCGAGATGGTCTGGCCGGCCGGGATGGCGGCGATCAGCTCGGCCTTGTAGTGCTCGCCGATCGACTGGAAGAATTTCACCGCCTCGTCGCGGTCCCATTCCTCGCGACTGACCGGCAAGTCCTTCTTCGCCAGCTCGGCCATGCGCTTCTCGATCGCGGCCAGGTCTTCCGGCGTGAAGGGGCGCTTGAACGAGAAGTCGTAGTAGAAGCCATCCTCGATCACCGGGCCGATGGTCACCTGGGCCTCTGGGAACAGCTGCTTGACCGCGTAGGCGAGCAGGTGGGCGGTGGAGTGGCGGATCAGGTCGATGCCGTCGGCATCGCGGTCGGTAACGATGGCGAGGGTGCTGTCGTTCTCGATCAGGAAGGAGGTGTCGACCAACCGGCCGTTCACCTTGCCGGCCAGGGCGGCGCGTGCCAATCCGGCGCCGATGTCGGCGGCCACCTGAACCACGGTCACCGGCGCGTCGAACTTGCGCTCGGAACCATCGGGAAGTCGTACTACGGGCATATTCCCCAAACCCCGGAAATAAAGAAAGCCAGGCTAGGCCTGGCTTTCCGTGTAGCTGGTAGGCGCGATTGGACTCGAACCAACGACCCCCACCATGTCAAGGTGATGCTCTAACCAGCTGAGCTACGCGCCTAAAGAGCTGCGCATTCTATATATGACGCGCCATTCAGGCAACTGGATTTTAGTGTTTTCAGGGCGAAATTTGCTGGATTTCCGAAAAAGCCGAATCGCCGTCCCACGCGGGCGTCCGGACAGGGTCATGGCTTGGGGCTGCCGGTCAGGCCGGAAATCGCCCACATCCCGATCCGACCGACACTGGCAGCCACCTTGAGGCGTGCGCTCTGCCAGTTGGAAACGGTCTGGATACGCTGCTGCTCGGCCTTGGCCAGGGCGCTTTGCACGTTCAACAACTCGACGATGTTGCCAACCCCGGCCTTGTAGCGGCCGCGGGCGACGGCGAACGATTTGCGGGCATTCTTGACCAGTTCCTCGGTCGTGCTGAGGCCTTCGGTCTCGGCATTGAGCAACTGGTAGTTCTTCCACAATT
The DNA here is from genome assembly GCA_041650095.1 of Hydrogenophilaceae bacterium. GTDB lineage: Bacteria > Pseudomonadota > Gammaproteobacteria > Burkholderiales > Thiobacillaceae > Parasulfuritortus. The sequence continues at coordinate 2,981 of JBAZLW010000107.1, forward strand.
CCAGCAGTACGTCCTGCTCGACGCGGGCATAGTCGGCCTGCTTGGCCTCGACCTGGCTCTGCGCCGTGCGCACCCGGTAGGTGCGGCCAAAGCCTTCGAACAGCGGAATGTTGAGTTGGATACCGATGCTACCGCTGGTGGAGGAGATATCGGTGTTGCTGAGCCCGACAGCAGGCGGTTGGCCCAGCTGGTCGTTCCGGGCGATCTCGCCAGTGAGCGAGATGGTCGGGCGGCCTTCCGCCTTGGTCGCCGAGACGCTGGCCTCCGCCGCCTTGACGTCGGCCTGGGCGGCCGTCAGGGCGGGATGATAGCGCCGGGCATCGACGATCAACTCCTCGATCGGCTTGACGAAGGCGGTATCCGGCAGTGTCTCTGCCGGCCGTGCCAGCACGAAGGGCCTGTTCACCTCGAGTCCCATGGCGATGGCCAGGCTTCCCTGGGCATTCTTCAGCTCGCCCTCGGCCACCACCCGTTCCAGCTTGGCCTGCGAGTAGGCGGTGCTGGCCTGCAACTGGTCGGTCAGGCCGCCGACGCCTGCCTTGTATTTGGCCTCGGTGGCCAGGAAGCTTTCCCTGGCGGCCTTTTCCGCTTCCAGCTTGGCATCCAGGCTGGCCAAGGCGGTCAGGGTATTGAAATACGCCTGTGCGGCCTCGACAAAGGCGGCCTGGAGCATGGAATCGTGGGTCGCATTGGCGCCCTCGAGCATGGCCCGGGCCTGGTCCAGGTTTGCGCTGCGCAGACCGAAATCGGATAGCACCCAGGACATCTTGAGGTTGCCGGAACGGACGACCGGGGAAGTATCCGAATCCAGCCCCGACCAGGGGGCGGCGTAGTCGGTCTTGTTGCGCTGCTTGCCAACCGCCAGGCTGGCACTCACTGTCGGCAGGTAGGCAGACGTCCGGACGCCGACCACGGCGGCCTGCATCTTGGCATTCGCCCAGGCATATCGGGTCTTGGGGTTATGGCAAAGCGCCCGTTCCACGACTTCGATCAGGCCGACCGGAGAACCAAGCTCGCCGAACTGGCAGGGTTCGCCCGAGGCATCCTCGGAGAGCATCGATTTCGACTGCGTCCTGGACACCTTCAGGCTCATGGAGAAGGGGTCGAAGCCTGCCGCACCGGCGTTTCCGCAAACGGCCGCCCCCGTGACGGCAATCGCCATGGCCGCAACAAGGATACGTTTCATGCCGCTATTCCAAACCCGTCATTGACCGGCATTCGGGACGGCCCCGGTCTTCATGTCCGTCACCACCTTGCCGCCGTCGATCTCGATCACCCGGTCGGCGGAGGCAATGGTCTCCCGCCGGTGGGCGACGATCACGCGAGTCACCTTGAGCGACCGGATGGCGGTATTGACCATGCTTTCACGGGCGATGTCGAGGTGGCTGGTCGCCTCGTCGAGGAACAGAATGCTCGGCCGCTTGTAGAGGGCGCGCGCAAGCAGGATGCGTTGTTTCTGGCCACCCGACAGCGCCGTGCCCATGTCGCCGATCAGGGTGTTGTAGGTCATCGGCATGGCCATGATTTCCTCATGGATTGCCGCCATCCTGGCGCATTCCTCGATCCAGTTCTGATCAGCCTTGTGGTCGAAGAAGCAGATGTTGTCGGCAATGGACCCGGCGAACAGGGAATCGTCCTGCATGACGGTACCGACCATGCTGCGCAGGGTGTCGAGACCGACCTGGGTGACACTGACGCCGCCGATCAGGACATCGCCCTTGTCCGGGATGCGGATGCCCAGCATGGCGTTGATCAGGGTGGACTTGCCGCAGCCGGAGGGACCGACGACGGCCACCGACTCGCCGGCCTCGATCTTCAGGTTGATGCCATCGAGTACCCACGGCTCGCCGTCGGCATAGCGGAAATGGAGATCGACGATTTCGATGCTCGGCTCCAGTTCAGCCTCGGCGGTCATGGATTTGCGAGCGGTGTCTTCCGGCTCGGACAGGACGATGTCGGCCAGGCGCTCGCCCTGCAGGCGCAGCATCTTGACCTCGACCAGCTTGTCGATCAGGCCGCTGACCCGGCCGTCGAACTGGTCCTTGTAGGCGATGAAGGCCATCAGCACGCCGACGGTGAACTCGCCGTCCAGGATCAGCGTGGCGCCGAACCAGATGATGATGATGCGCTCGAGGCCGAACAGGACGCCGTTGAGCAGGCGGTAGAGCACTTGCAGCTTCTGGTTGCGCAGATCGGCATTGATCTGGTCGACCAGCAGGGTCAGCCAGGTGGAACGCCGCTCATCCTGGCGCTGGAACAGCTTGATGGTCTTGACGCCGCGCACCGTTTCCAGGAAATGGCTCTGCTGCTTGGCGGCATGGATGATCTGTTCTTCGGTCGCGTTGCGCAGGGGGCGATACCAGGCCCAGCGGCCGAGGCCGTACAACACCATGGCGGCGACCGCAATCCAGGCCAGTGTCGGGCTGTAGACGAACATCATGACCAAGGTCAGGATGGTCATCAGGCCATCCAGGATGGCCTCGACGAAGGTGGTCGTCAGGGTGCGCTGGATCAGGTCGACCGAGCTGAAGCGCGACACCACGTCGCCCAGGTGGCGCTTCTCGAAGTACTGCACAGGCAGGCTGACCAGGTGGGTGAAGACATTGGCGCGCCACTGTATGTTCAGCGTCGTCGCCATGTACATGATCACCCAGGAGCGCAAGGTCGTGACGCCCTGTTGCATCAGCATCAGGAGGCCGAAGCCGAGCGCCAGCGTGGTCAACAGGTCGCGGTCGCCGGTGACGATGACATTGTCGATCACCCATTGCAGGAAGAACGGCGACACCAGCGCGAATACTTCCAGCGACAGCGCCAGGATCATGATCTGGGCGAACGAGCGGTAGAGGCCGGTGACATGGCCCATCAGTTCGCGCAACTTGATGTGCTGCTTGAAGGTCGCCGGCTTGAAGCCGGTATTCGGCCACAGTTCCAGGGCCACTCCGGTAAAGGATTCGGAGACCTCGTCCCGGGTCAGTTTGCGGATGCCGAAGGCCGGGTCATGGACGGTGATGCCCTTGCCGGTCACCTCTTTCAGCACCACGAAGTGATTGAAGTTCCAGTGCAGGATGCACGGCATGCGCAGCTGTGCCATGTCCTCCAGTTCCAGCTTGACCGGCCGGGTCGCCATCTGCATGGCGTTGGCCATGGCGATCAGGTGGCCCAGCGTGGTGCCCTTGATCGAGACCAGGAACAGGTGACGCATGCTGGCCAGGTCGGTACGGAAGCCATGGTAGCCGGCCACCATGGCGAGCGATGCCAGGCCGCACTCCGCGGCCTCGGTCTGCAGGATCAAAGGCAGCTTGCGGCCGAATCCGAAGGAAAGGTTATCGAGAAATGACATTCTGGCTCACGGTTGTTCGTTGTTTGGCCTGGGCTGGATCGGGGACCGGGTCAAAGCTTGCCGGTCAGGCTGTATAAAGGCTCGAGCACCCACTCGTAGAGCCGCCGGGTGTCCTGCAGGATGTCCGCCTCCAGCAACATGCCGGCCTGCAGTGGCTGCTTCTTGCCGTAGGCCGTCACGGCCTGGGCCTCCAGTTCGACGGTGATGCGGTAGACCGGCTCACCCTGCTGGCCCTGTTGGCCACCGCCGGCCGCCCCCAGGCCGGAAATCTCGTTGGCCGGCAAGGCGGTCTTGGCCACGCTGATCACCTTGCCCTTGGCATGACCGAACTTCTGGTAGGGATAGGCCTGATAGCGCAACAGGACCGGATCGCCCAGGCGGACAAACCCCACCGCCCGGCTGGGGGCAAACAACTGGGCCTGCAGGGTGGCGCCTTCCGGCACGATGCTGACCAATGGACGGCTGCCATCCATTGCCTGGCCGACCTCGGCCACCACCGCCGTCAGCGTACCGGCCTCGGGCGCGGTGATGTAGATTTGGCGCTTGGCCTCGCTCTCCGCCAGTTCCTGGTCGATGGTCGAGATCCCACGCTGGAGTTGGGATAGCTGATTCTCATGTTTGAAGGCCAGACCGGCCAACTCGTTCTTGCGCAACGCCAGTTCCCGGGCGACGCTGATCCGCTCGCGCTCCATGCCCTGAAGGCGGGAGCGCTGGTCGAGCAACTCTTCCTGCTTTTGCTGCAGCTGTTCGCGCGAGATGTAATCCTGATCAAGTAGGCCCTGGTAACGGGCCACGGTATCCTTGCTCAAATCGACGCGACTGCGCTGGCCATCGAGCAGATTGTCCAGTTTGCGAATCTCCGATTCGATGCCCTCGATCCGCTTGGCCAACGCTTCGCGTTCGTCCTGCTGAAGTTGGCGTGTCTTGACGACTTCCTCCTTCAAGGAGTCGCGGCGGGATGTGACCTGCTGACTGATGGCGGCCTGGATGGAACCGAGCGCGCCGCTATGGCGCTCGCTCGACAATATATAGAGGACATCGCCCTTGTTGACATGCTGCCCTTCGGAAACCCGCTTTTCCTGTACGACCCCAACCTGGGGCACATAGACCTTGACCAGACCGGTATCCGGCATCAACTGGCCCACCACCGTACTGCGCTTGGTGTAGGTGCCCAATAGCATGAATGCGACGACCAGCAGGGCCATGCCGGCGGCTATGGCAGTCAGGACACCAAAGGTGAACGGGCGAATCAGGACGATATCGCCAAACCATTTTGTTTTATGTGCGCCTAGTGCGGCGGACCGGAAGAGTGGTTGTTCGGCCATGGCATCGTATTTTATCGGTAGTCTTGCTCAGGTTAAGCAAGCCTTCATTATTAGGCCCCTGCCCAACGAAAACAAAAAAGGGAGGAAAGGATCCCCTTTCCTCCCTTCATGGCAGTTCCCCGAGATTAGGAGAACAGGCCGCCGAGCAGACCGCCGAGCAGACCGGTGCCGGTGCCAACCAGGCCGGTGGCCACGCCAACCAGGCTACCGACCAGGCCAGTCACGCCAGAGATCACGGCGTTCACGGTGCCCAGGACGCCAGCAAGCAGGCCACCCACCAGAGCGAACGGATCCAGAGACAGGCTCAGACCAGGGCCGGTCACGCCGATGGCACCGCCGGAAACTTCGTTGATTTCTTCCTGCTTCAGAACTTGAATTGCCATGAGTTACTCCTCGTTTGATGACATAAAAATGCGCAATCCGCGCTACTGCTCTTGCTTG
>JBAZLW010000108.1:0-8079 GCA_041650095.1 Hydrogenophilaceae bacterium
CACGTCCTGGTCTCGTCCTTCTGACTCTTCAGACGGTCGAACCGATACAGCACCTCTCCGGCCGACAGGGCGATCTGCTCGGCCTTCCAGTCCGTACCATGCTCCCCGACCGGAACCTCGACCAGGAACAACGCCGCCTCGGTGGCGCCGGTGCCACTGGCGGCCTTGACCGCCGCCCGGACGGCATCCCGATAGGCCTTGTCGTTGACCTCATTTTCCTTGCCCAGGCCGACCAGCAGCACCCGTTCGCAGGCCAGGCCTGGCAGGTTGTGCAGCATCAGGGTGGAGCCAGCCTTGCCATCCAGGTCGCCGCGTTTGAGAACGTCGGCGAGGCCGCCTTCGCTGGCCAGGTCGAGCGCCTGTGCCGCCAGCGTCAGCTTGCGTTGCTCGTACACGCCGACCACCGCGCAGGCGGTCTTCATTATCTCGGGGCTGCGGCTTTTTATGCTAAATTCCACGACGAACTCCTCATCTATCTATCAATCAGCTCGGGCATGCCCGATCCGGGTTTAGGATTCCTTCAGTCCCGCCAGCATAAATCAAAGCATGCGCCTGTATCAAAAAGCCCTCTTGCGGGAAATGACCGCCACGACAGGGATCGCACTGGGCGTCATCTCGGCCATCCTACTGGTCATCATGTCGGTCCGCATCCTGGGCAACGCCGCGGTGGGCGAGATCACCGTCTCCGCGGTACTCCCCTTCATCACCTTCGCCTATCTGCGCTTCCTGCACATCCTGCTGTCGCTGGCCTTGTTCACCGGCGTTTTGCTGACCCTTTCGCGCTACTGGCAGGACAGCGAAATGGTGATCTGGTCGGGCGCCGGCCTGTCGCCGATGGGCTGGGTCGGGCCGGTGCTGCGCTTCGCCATACCGATCACCCTGATCGTCGCGGTGCTCAGCCTGGCGCTGATGCCCTGGCTGTCGCGGCAAAAGACGGAATACGAGGATTACCTTTCGGCACGGAATGACGAGGCCGCCAACCTGACCCAGGGCGTTTTCGCGGAAACCCAGCGCGGCCGTCGGGTCTACTTCGTCGAGAGCGTCAAGGAACACGGTCCCGATGTCCGCAACGTGTTCATCGAGTCGGAGGAGCAAGGTCGCACCGGCATCGTGGTCGCCAGCCAGGGCGCGGTCGAGACCATGGCCAACGGCGACCGCTTCCTGGTCCTGCGCGACGGTCGCCGCTATGAAGGCATCCCGGGCCGGGCCGATTACCGGGTGGTGCATTTTGCCCGCTACGGTTTTCGCCTCGACCCGGTGCAGATCACCGCCCAGGCCGCGCGGCCCAAGGAACTGGACACCCTGCAACTGCTGAGCGACCCGACGCCGGCCAACCAGGCCGAGTGGGCCTGGCGCATCGGCGCCCCAATCAGCGCCCTCATGCTGGCCCTGTTCGCCATTCCGATCAGCTATTTCAACCCGCGCGTCGGGCGTTCCTTCAACATCCTGCTGGCCGTGCTGCTGTTCACCCTGTACGTCAACATCATCAGCCTGAGCCAGGCCTGGGTGGGACGTGGCGCGATGAGCGCCGGCGTCAGCCTGGTACTGGTACACGGCGCGGCCTTCGCCCTGCTCGCCGCCACGTATTGGTGGCGTTACGGCCGGGCTCTGAGTCGGGGCCGCCGATGACCCTGCTGTTTCGCTACCTGAGCCGCCAGATCCTGGCCTCCTTCGGCCTGGCCCTGGTCGCGCTGCTGGCCTTGTTCGGCATCTTCGATCTGATCGGCGAACTGGACTCGGTGCGTCCGGACGGCTACACCACCAGCCGCGCCTTCCTGTTCGTCCTGTTGAGCATGCCTGGCCGCGCCCAGGAACTCCTGCCCATCGCCGCCTTGCTCGGAGCCATCTTCGCCTTCGCCCGGCTGGCCGCGAACTCCGAGTTCACCGTCATGCGCGCCTCCGGCCTGTCCACCGCGCGCCTGGTCGGCTACATGGCGGCCCTGGGACTGCTGCTCGGCACCGCCACCCTACTGGTGGGCGAATACCTCACCCCGCCCGCCGAACGGCTCGCCCAGCAGATCAAGATCCGGGGCACCACCGGCATCGTCGCCCAGGAATTCCGCTCCGGCCTGTGGGCCAAGGATGGCCAGACCTTCATCAATATCCGCCAGATGCTTCCGGACGCCTCGCTGGTCAACGTGCGCATGTATGAGTTCGACGACCTGTTCCAGCTACATCGCATCCAGTTGTCCGAATCGGCCCACTGGACCGAGGCCGGGCATTGGCAACTGAAAAACGTCACCGAGACGACCATCACGGACAAGGGCACCCAGGTCTCCAGGCAGCCCTCGATGACCTGGCAATCCCCCATCACGCCCGACCTGCTCTCGGTGCTGATGGTGAACCCGGACCGCATGGCCGTGACCACGCTGTATTCCTATGTGAACTACCTGAAGGCCAACCAGCAGAAGGCCACCCGCTATGAAATCGCGCTCTGGAGCAAGCTGGCCTTCCCGCTCGCGGCGCCGGTGATGCTGCTGCTGGCGCTGCCGTTCGCCTACCAGCAGGCCCGCAACAGCAAGCCTGGCAGCCGCATCCTGCTGGGCATCCTGATCGGCCTCGGCTTCCATCTTCTCAACCGGATGTTCGGCAACCTCGGCCTGCTCAACGATTGGCCGCCGTTACTCAGCGCACTCCTGCCCCTGACGGTCTTCTCCAGCGCCGCCCTGATCGCGGTCTGGCGCATCGAGGCGCGTTAGGCGCCTGCCTTATGTGTCGATCAGCAGCCGGGTCCCGGCCAGACGGTCGTGCATGAATTGCCGATCGCGATCCCACAGGGCCCAGAGCAAACCGAAACCGAACGCGGTCACGCCCAGGACCGCCAGCGCATAACGCAACCAGGCCTGGCCGAAGCCGACGCGGGTCCCGTCCTGGCCGACCAGTCGGATCCGCCAGGTCTTCATGGCCAGGGTCTGGCCGCCGCGATGCCAGAACCAAGTGAAATAGAGCCCGGCCACCAGAAGCAGGTAGCCCTGAAAAACCAGCCTGGGCAGGCCATCACTGACGTCCGGCAATAGTCCGATCACCACGAAGGCGGCCAGAAACAGCACCGCCGCGAGCAGCAATGCATCATAAAAAAGACTGACCAAACGGCGCTTGATAGTGGGGGTTGGCATGATTCCGAAACTATACCGTTATTTTCATTTGCGATTCCGCCAGACGGTGGATATAATCCGCTGCTCTCTGCATGGCTTAAATTTTTGGAGCGAAGCATGTACGCGGTTATTCGTACCGGTGGCAAACAATACAAGGTGGCGGCCGGTGGCAAGCTCAAGGTCGAAACCTTGCCTGCCGAAGTCGGCAGTGAAATCATTCTCAACGACGTCCTGATGGTCGCCGACGGCGACGACATCAAGATCGGCGCGCCCATCGTGGCCGGCGCCAGCGTCAAAGCAACCGTCCTGTCCCATGGTCGTGGCGAAAAGGTGATGATCTTCAAGATGCGTCGCCGCAAGCACTACCGCAAGACCCAGGGCCATCGCCAGAACTACACGGAAATCCGCATCGACGGCATTTCCGCCTGATTTGGAGAATTTGAACCATGGCACACAAAAAAGCAGGCGGCAGTTCACGTAACGGTCGCGACTCCAAGCCAAAGATGCTGGGCGTCAAGCGCTACGGCGGCCAGTTCGTTCCGGCCGGCAACATCCTGGTCCGTCAGCGCGGCACCCAATTCCACCCCGGCCTCAACGTCGGCGTCGGCAAGGACTTCACCTTGTACGCCCTGGTCGACGGCACCGTGGAATTCCGCCTCAAGGGCCCCCAGCAGCGCCGCACGGTGAGCGTGATCCCCGTCCAGGCCTGAACGACTGAACGATCGTAAGAGCCCTATCCTCGGATAGGGCTTTTTTATTTCACCAGACAGCAAAGTTTCCAGCAGGCGACCATGAAATTCATCGACGAAGCCCGCATCGAAGTCATCGCCGGCAAGGGCGGCAATGGCGCGGCCTCGTTCCGGCGCGAGAAGTTCATCCCCCTGGGCGGCCCCGACGGCGGCGACGGCGGCCGCGGCGGCAGCATCTGGGCAGTCGCCGACCGCAACATCAACACCCTGGTCGAGTACCGCTACACCCGGCATTTCCGCGCCAAGAGCGGCGAAGGCGGCCGCGGCTCCGACTGCTACGGCAAGGGCGCCGACGACATCATCCTGCGCGTCCCGGTCGGCACCGTGATCCGCGACGAGGATAGCGGCGACCTGGTGGCCGACCTCGCCGCGGACGGCCAGCGCGCCCTGCTCGCCAAGGGTGGCAAGGGCGGCCTGGGCAACCTGCATTTCAAGTCCAGCACCAACCGGGCGCCGCGCCAGTGCACCCCGGGCGAACCGGGCGAGGAACGCCGGCTCAACCTGGAACTGCGCGTGCTGGCCGACGTCGGCCTGCTCGGCATGCCCAATGCCGGCAAATCCACCTTCATCCGTGCCGTCTCCGCCGCCCGGCCCAAGGTCGCCGACTATCCGTTCACCACCCTGCACCCCAACCTGGGCGTGGTCCGGGTCGATACCGACCGCAGCTTCGTGATCGCCGACATCCCAGGCCTGATCGAGGGTGCCGCCGAGGGCCACGGCCTGGGCCACCAGTTCCTCCGTCACCTGGCCCGCACCCGTCTGCTCCTGCACCTGGTCGACCTGGCGCCGTTCGATCCCGCGGCCGACCCGGTGCACGAGGCCCGGGCTATCGTCGAGGAACTGCGCAAGTACGACGAGGACCTCTACCGCAAGCCGCGCTGGCTGGTGCTCAACAAGCTCGACCTGATCCCCGAAGACGAACGCAAGACCCGCGTCGATGCCTTCGTCCAGGCCTTCGGCTGGACCGGCCCGGTGTTCGCCATCGCCGCCATCAGCGGCGACAACTGCCAGCCGCTCACCTACGCCATCATGGCCCATCTGGACGAGATGAAGCGCACGGAGGAGCCCGAGGAGCCGGCCGCATGAGTCCGTCGATCATCGCCGACGCCAGCCGCATCGTGGTCAAGGTCGGCAGCGCCCTGGTCACCAACGACGGCCGCGGCCTCGACCACGCCCGCCTGGCCCGCTGGGCCGAACAGATCGCCGCCCTCAGCAAGATGGGCAAGGAGGTCGTCCTGGTCTCCAGCGGCGCCATCGCCGAAGGCATGCAACGCCTGGGCTGGAGTAAACGGCCGCGGGCCCTGAACGAACTCCAGGCCGCCGCCGCGGTCGGCCAGATGGGCCTGATCGAGGCCTATGAGCGCGGCTTCCGCGGCCACGGCCTGCACACCGCCCAGGTCCTGCTCACCCACGCCGACCTGGCCAACCGCGAGCGCTACCTGAACGCCCGCACCACCCTGCGCACCCTGCTCGGTCTCAAGGTCATCCCGATCATCAACGAGAACGACACCGTCACCACCGACGAGATCAAGGTCGGCGACAACGACACTTTGGGCGCGCTGGTCGCCAACCTGATCGAGGCCGACGTACTGATCATCCTGACCGACCAGCCCGGCCTGTACACCGCCGACCCGCGCCAGCACCCGGATGCGGAATTCGTCCACGAGGCCACGGCCGGCGATCCGCGACTGGAGGCCATGGCCGGCGGTGCCGGCTCCAGCGTCGGCACCGGCGGCATGCTGACCAAAATCCTGGCTGCCAAGCGCGCCGCCCGCAGCGGCGCCCACACCGTCATCGCCAGCGGCCGCGAGGACCAGGTGCTGGAGCGCCTGGCCAGAGGCGAGGCGATCGGCACCCGCCTGCTGGCCCGCCAGGAACCGCTGGCGGCGCGCCGGCAATGGCTGGCCGACCACCTGCAGGTACGCGGCAAACTGGTGCTCGACCAGGGCGCAGTCCATGCCTTGGTCGAGCAGGGCAAGAGCCTGTTGCCGATCGGCGTGGTCGAGGTACGCGGTGATTTCCAGCGCGGCGAGGTGGTCGGTTGCATCGCCCCCGATGGCCGCGACATCGCCCGCGGCCTGGTCAATTACAGCGCCGATGAAGCCCGCCGCATCGCCCGCAGGCCGAGTTCGGAGATCGTCGCCCTGCTCGGCTACCAGGAAGAACCGGAACTAATCCATAGGGACAACCTTGCTTTGCTGTAAGCAAAGCAAGGTTGTGGCGTCGGCACAAACGGCCTGGCTATAACTGATCAACTACGGCGCGACGTAGGTAAATACCAGCAACCCGGTGGCCATTGCGTGGTCAAATTCACGGACACAAGACCGGAAAGACCGCCATGCCCGCCGTCAAGCTTCTCGCCACCCTGCTGCTGTTGATCCCGTTGCCGCTACACGCCCAGGACATCGACCTGGGCGCCCTGGTGGCCTCGGGCAAATGGGCCATGGCCTACCAGCGGGTCGGCGAACTCAAGCCACTGCACTACAAAAAGACGGAAACCGGCACCAGCTATACCTGCATCGCCGGCAATGCCCGGGACAAGATCGTCGACTGGATCGCCAGCAAGGGCTGCACCATCGAGAAGGAAGCCATGGTCAAGGGCGTCTACCGCCTGGATGGCCAGTGCCGACTGAAATGGTGGAAGAGCCGGCCGATTCCGGTCAGCGTCGAGCTCAAACCCCAGTCCAACCGCCGTTTCAGCCTGAACATACAGACCCGGGACAATGGCCTGCTCGGCTTCACCGAGAAAACCAGCGCCACCCTTGTCGGGCCATGCGACCCGCCGTCAGCAGGCCAGCCCGAACAGCACCAGGGCACCAAGACCTGAGGCCAGGGCCAGAAACAGCCAGAAGTGGAACCAGCGGGTGGCACGCCCTTCCCGCCATTGTTCCAGCTGGCCCGACAATTCCCCGAGCGTCGCCAGCACGAACATCAGCCAGGGCGGCGCGGCCACGGCCACCAGGAAGAACTTGCGGTCCGCGATGCCCGCCTCGCAGACCAGGGGGCGCAAGCGCAGATAGTCATCATGGCGCTCGACCGCATACACGAGCAGACCGCCCAGCAGCAGTGCAACGACCGTGATGCCCAGCAACAACCACCAGAAGGCGGGGTCCCGCAGCGGCCCTGCGCAGGCCCGCACTGCGCGAGCCAGGCCGCTCAGCATTTCAGGGCAAACAGGATGACCAGGGCGGTGACCTGAAGCAGCGTGGCGAATACGGCCAGGGCCTTGTACTTGTTCCTGCGCCCGGCGCGACGGTTATCCATGACCGTCATCCATTCCCCGATCACGCCGATCAGGCCGACCAGGAACAGCGGCGTCATCAGGACGATGACCAGGATGTGTTGGTTGCGCTCCTCGTCGCTGGAACAGAAGGTGGAGTGCATGGCCAGGCTGGTATCGAGCTGCTTGATGGCCAGATAGAACAGGTAAAACCAGATCAGCAGCGCCGCCGCTATACCGAGCAGGGTCCACCAGAAGGTCGGGGTGGACACCGTCTCGACAAACACCTTCCAGCGATATCGCCAGGCATATCTCCAGGTCATGCCACCCCCCTTTTGTCTTACCCCATCTTGGCCCGCTGGCTGCGTACCTTGTCCAGCGTGGCGGTGAAATCCGCCAGCCGCTTGCGTTCCTGATCCACCACCGCGGCAGGCGCCTTGTCGACGAAACCAGGGTTACCCAGCTTGGCCTCGGCCCGGGTGATCTCGCCTTCGAGGCGGGCGACCTCCTTGTCCAGCCGGGCCTTTTCCGCCGCCGGATCGACCTCGATATGCAGCATCAGGCGCCAATCGCCGACAATGGCCACCGGGGCATCGCCTTCGGGCAGGGTCGCCCGGGCCTGAACTTCCGACAACCTGGCCAGCAACTGCAGATAGGGAGCATAAACCGCCGTGCGTTCGGCGTCGCCCTCGACGTACAACGGCACCTTCACCGACGGCGCGATGTTCATCTCGCCGCGCAGGTTGCGGCAGGCATTGACCAGGGCCTTGAGCTGATCCATCTCGGCCACGGCGGCGGCATCGACGCGGCCGGCATCGTACTCGGGGAAAGCGGCCAGCATGAGGCTGTCGCCCTTGGCACCGGCCAGTGGCGCCGCCGACTGCCACAATTCTTCGGTGATGAACGGGATCACCGGGTGGGCCAGGCGCAGGGTCTCCTCCAGCACCCGCACCAGGGTGCGCCGGGTGGCCCGCTGGGCGGCCTCGGAACCGTTGGCGATCTGCACCTTGGCCAG
>JBAZLW010000109.1:0-8005 GCA_041650095.1 Hydrogenophilaceae bacterium
AAGGCCCGGATCAGGAGTGGCAGATTCTTTTCCGGTGCGATTCGGCCGACATAGGCCACGGCCAGGCCGGTCCCGTTGACACCCCAGTGCCGGCGCAGTTCCGGGCTGCGCTGCTCCGGCCGGAACAACTCGCCGTCGACGCCCCGGGCCAGCACCTCTATATTGCGGTAGCCCTGGCCGGCCAGTTCGTCGCGCAGGTCGCGTGTCGGCACCACGGTGATGCGGGCCTGGTTGTGGAACTTGCGCAGGTAGGCGTGGATGGGCTTCTTCAGCCAGCCCATGCCGTAGTGCCGGCTGTAGGAATGGAAGTTGGTATGGAAACCGGCCAGGACCGGGATGGCGAGCTTGCGGGCGGCGGCCATGGCGGACCAGCCGAGCGGGCCCTCGGTGGCGATGTGCACCACGTCCGGCCGGCGCAGGGTCCACAGCTTCGCCAGCAGGCGCTTGGCCGGCAGGCCCACGTTGAGGCCGGCGTAACTCGGGATCGGGAAGCCGGGACGCAACACCTGTTCCAGGTGGCCCTGGTCGGGCTGGGCTGGCGCGTCGCCGCGCTGGCGCGGCCGGATCAGCTGGACCTGGTGATCCCGGGTCTGCAGGGCGGTCACGATGCGGCCGATGGTCATGGCGACGCCGTTGATCTCCGGCGGGTAAGTCTCGGTGACCATGGCCACCCGCAAACGTCGGGATGCCACGGGCAGTTGTTCGAGGAGCAGGTCGCTGGTTTGCATGCGCCCTACGATGCCCGCGCGCCATGACAGGGATGTGACAGCAGGGCGTGCTGGCCGGTATGTTCGGACCAACATTACAATATTAATAATTTTGTAATATGGCCTGGCTAAGATGCCTCACGTCGCAAATGGCGGCTTTCGTCATCTTTCCCGGAGAAACACATGTTCGCAACCAAGCGTATTCAATTCAAACTGGCCGGCCTGGCCGCCGCGATGGCCATGGGCATCGCCAGTGCCTCCGCCTTCGCCGTCGACATCACCGGCGCCGGCGCCACCTTCCCGTATGCCGTGTACACCAAGTGGGCCGAGGCCTACAAGGCCGCCACCGGCAACCAGGTCAACTACCAGGGCATCGGCTCGTCCGGCGGCGTCAAGCAGATCAAGGCCAAGACCGTCGACTTCGGCGGCACCGACGCACCGGTCTCCGAAGCCGATCTGGACGCGGCTGGCCTGACGCAGGTTCCCACCGTCATGGGCGGCGTCACCATCGTCATCAACCTGCCCGGCGTCAAGTCCGGCCAGATCAAGCTGGACGGCGCCACCGCTGCCGACATCTTCCGCGGTGCCATCACCAAGTGGAACGCTGTCGCCATCGCCAAGCAGAACCCCGGCGTCAAGCTGCCCGATACCGCCATCACCGTGGCTCACCGTTCCGACGGCTCCGGCACCACCTATGCCTTTACCAATTACCTGGCCAAGCAGTCCTTGGCCTTCAAGCGCGACGTCGGTGCCGGCAACGTCGGCAACTGGCCGGTCAACGCAGTCGGCGGCAAGGGCAACCCGGGCGTCGCCGCCAACGTGCAGAAGATCGTCGGCGCCATCGGCTATGTCGACATCGCCGATGCCATGAAGAACAACATGACCTTCGTGGCCCTGAAGAACAAGGCTGGCAACTACATCGTCCCGAACCAGGATGCCGTGGCCGATGCCGCCGCCGGCGCCAACTTCAAGGTGCGTGGCATGGCCCCCGACCTGCTTGACCAGGGCCACAAGAACGCCTGGCCGATCACCACCGCGACCTACATGCTGGCCTACGAAAAGGGTGGCGATGCCACCAAGCAGAAGGGCGTGGTCGACTTCTTCACCTGGTCGCTGAACAACGGCCAGAAGATGGCCGAGGAACTGGGCTTCGTCGCCCTGCCGGCCAACGTGGTCAAGATGGTCGAGGCGGAAATGAAGAACATCAAGTAATTCTGATGTAGAGCAAGGCCGGTTGGGCTATGCTCAGCCGGCCTTCTCCGCAAGCCCGTCTCGATGGTCGAGAGGGCTTCCGGAGAAAGATCCAGCAATGAGGGCAAACGTCAAATGAGTGAAATGGCTGATACAGGCCAGATCGATGTGCATGCCGCGAAGATCAACGTCTTCAAGATGCAGGATATGATCTTCCACAAGGTCACCCTGCTGTTTGCGCTCATCGTGCTGGCCGGTCTGGTCGGCATCCTGATCTCGCTGGCCATCGAGGCGGGGCCGACGCTGAAGAACTTCGGTCTGGCCTTCCTCTGGCGCAATGTCTGGAGCGTGCCGGATGACCAGTATGGCGCCCTGATCGCCATCTACGGCACCCTGGTGACCTCGATCCTCGCCCTCCTGATCGCCATCCCGGTCAGCTTCGGCATCGCCCTGTTCCTGACCGAGACCTGCCCGACCTGGCTGCGTAGGCCGCTCGGCACCGCCATCGAACTGCTGGCCGGGGTGCCCTCGATCATCTACGGCATCTGGGGCCTGTTCATCTTCGCGCCCCTGTTCGCGGAATACGTGCAACCTTATCTACAGAAGTCCT
Source organism: Hydrogenophilaceae bacterium (assembly GCA_041650095.1). GTDB lineage: Bacteria > Pseudomonadota > Gammaproteobacteria > Burkholderiales > Thiobacillaceae > Parasulfuritortus. The sequence continues at coordinate 2,509 of JBAZLW010000109.1, forward strand.
TCGGCGACGTACCGGTGCTGGGTCATTTGTTCTCCGGCCCGCCCATCGGCGTCGGCATCCTGGCCGCCAGCATCGTCCTGTCGCTGATGGTGATCCCCTTCGTCGCCTCGGTGATGCGCGACGTCTTCGAGACCGTGCCGCCGGTGCTGAAGGAATCGGCCTACGGGGTCGGCTGCACGACCTGGGAAGTGGTCTGGAACATCGTCCTGCCCTATACCCGGGTCGGCGTGGTCGGCGGCATCATGCTCGGCCTCGGCCGCGCCCTGGGCGAGACCATGGCAGTCACCTTCGTGATCGGCAACGCCAACCGCATCACCGGCAGCCTGTTCTCGCCCGGCAACTCGATCGCCTCGGTGCTCGCCAACGAGTTCGGTGAGGCCGATCCCGGCCTGCATATCTCCTCCCTGTTCGCCCTCGGCCTGGTCCTGTTCCTCATCACCTTCATCGTGCTGGCGATATCGCGCTGGTTGATCCATCGCGGCACCCGCAAGCAGGGCATATAGGACGGAAACCGGCATGCAACTCTATACCCGTCGCCGTATCATCAACCGTCTCGGCATTGGCCTGTCCATGCTGGCCATGGCTTTCGGCCTGGCCGCCCTGATGTGGATACTCTGGACCCTGTTCTCGAAAGGTTTTGCCGCCTTCGGCTGGGATTTCTTCGTCCACGATACCCCCGCACCGGGCACCGCAGGCGGCGGTCTGCGCAATGCCATCGTCGGCAGCATGATGATCCTGGGCGTCACCACCCTGGTGTCGACCCCGATCGGCATCCTGGCCGGCATCTATCTGGCCGAATACGGCGACACTTCCAAGTTCGCCGCGACCACCCGCTTCGTCACCGATATCATGCTGTCGGCGCCATCCATCGTCATCGGCCTGTTCGTCTATGCCCTGATGGTGACGACCTTCGGCGGCTTCTCCGGCTGGGCCGGTTCGGTCGCCCTGTCGCTGATTGCCATCCCGGTGGTGGTGCGCACCACCGAGAACATGCTCAGGCTGGTGCCGTCCACCCTGCGCGAGGCGGCCTTCGCGGTCGGGGCGCCGCGCTGGAAGGTATCGCTGAGCGTGACCCTGCGCGCGGTCAAGGCCGGCGTGGTGACCGGCGTCCTCCTGGCCATCGCCCGGGTCACCGGCGAGACCGCGCCGCTGCTGTTCACCGCGCTCAATAACCAGTTCTTCAGCACCAACATGTCGCAGCCGATGGGCAACCTGCCGGTGGTGATCTTCCAGTTTGCCATGAGTCCCTACGACAACTGGGTGCAACTGGCCTGGGGCGGGGCCTTGCTGATCGCACTGTTGGTGCTTGGCATCAACGTAGGCGCTCGTATCCTGTTTCGCCAGAAAGACAAAATCTAACCTTTGGAACCTCGCATGTTCGACCACAACGTCCAAATCAGCGAAGAAGCCGTGCTGAAGATCCGCAAGCTGGACTTCTACTACGGTACATTCAAGGGGCTGAACAACGTCAACCTGGATATCGCCCGCCACAAGGTCACCGCCTTCATCGGGCCGTCCGGCTGCGGCAAGTCCACCCTGCTGCGTACCTTCAATCGCATGTACGACCTCTATCCGGGCCAGCGCGCCGAGGGCGAGATCACCTTCAACGGCAGGAATCTGCTCGACAGGAAGCAGGACGTGAACCTGGTCCGGGCCAAGATCGGCATGGTGTTCCAGAAGCCGACGCCGTTCCCGATGACCATCTACGAGAACATCGCCTTCGGCGTGCGTCTGTACGAGAAGCTGTCGGCCTCCGAGATGAATGATCGGGTCGAGTGGGCGTTGAACAAGGCGGCCCTGTGGGGCGAGGTGAAGGACAAGTTGCAGCAGAGCGGGCTGTCCCTGTCCGGCGGTCAACAGCAGAGGCTGTGCATTGCCCGTGCGGTGGCGGTGAAACCCGAGATCGTCCTGCTCGACGAGCCGACCTCGGCGCTGGATCCGATCTCGACCGCCAAGGTCGAGGAGTTGATCGACGAGCTCAAGCTGGACTACACCATAGCCATCGTGACCCACAACATGCAGCAGGCGGCGCGCATATCCGACTATACGGCGTTCATGTATTTGGGCGAGTTGATCGAATTCGGCAAGACCGACGAGCTGTTCGTGAAACCCAGGGTCCCCCAGACCGAGGACTACATCACCGGGCGGTTTGGTTGATCCGGGCTTGCTGCGGATGCTTCGCCCGGCAACGCCGTCCAGAAACACGGGCCTGGATTGGGTCGTGATAAGCCGTCAGGGTGGGTGGTCATAAATCTGTAACCGCCATGCCCGCTATTTATGGGTATGATTTCCGCCGCCGCAACTGGCGGCGCTTTTGTATCCACCGACGGTAGACAGAAATGGCCAATGCGATCAAATGCATAGCGAAATACATCGAGCGCAATCCGGATAGCGACGAGGCGGCGATCCTGCGGGACTTTTGTGCCGCCCTGGAGCAGGAGAACGTATCCTTCGATTTGCAACGCCTGTTCAACATGAAATCGAAGGCCTTCGAGTTGATGCTTGCCCTGATGGACGAATGGCGTTTCGATCGTCATGTCGCCAGCCGACGCCTGCAGAAGTATCTCGAAAAAAGCAGTGTTTGAACCCGTCGGCGGGGAGGTGCGCACTGACCATCATGATTGACCGGCAGGAGCGAAACCGCTACCATCGCCGCCTTTCGTGAGGGGTTAAGTTATGCGACGCAAACTGGTAGCCGGCAATTGGAAGATGCACGGCACCTTGGCCGAGAACGATGCGCTGCTGTCGGCCGTGCTGGCCGGGGTGGCTGGCATCAAGGCTCAGGTCGCGGTTTGCGTGCCTTTTCCCTATCTGGCCCAGGTCCAGGCCAAACTGGCCGGCTCCCCGGTCGCCTGGGGCGCCCAGAACATGAGCCAGCACGGCAAGGGCGCCTACACCGGTGAGGTGTCGGCGGCCATGCTGAACGACTTTGGCTGCAAGTACGTCATCGTCGGCCACTCCGAGCGGCGTGCGATCTACGGCGAGACCGACCAGATCGTGGCCGAGAAGTATGCCGCCGCCCAGGCCGCCGGACTGACCCCGATCCTGTGCGTGGGCGAGACCCTGAACGAACGGGAAGAGTGCATCACCGAGCAGGTGGTCGGCCGCCAGCTGGATGCGGTATTGAGCCTGTGCGGCGTCGCTTCGTTGGCCAAGGCGGTGATCGCCTACGAGCCGGTCTGGGCGATCGGTACCGGGGTCACCGCGACGCCGGATCAGGCCCAGGCCGTGCATGCCTTCATCCGTGGCAAGATTCGCGCCCTGGATGCGGCGGTCGCCGGCGATCTGGTTATCCAGTATGGCGGCAGCATGAAGGCCAACAACGCGGCTGAATTGATGTCCCAGCCGGATATCGACGGTGGCCTGATCGGCGGTGCCGCCCTCGTCGCCAGCGATTTCCTGGCCATTTGCAAGGCAGGTTGAGAAGATCATGGAATTCATAGTCTGGATGGTGCATGTGCTGGTCGCGGTCAGTCTGATCGGGCTGGTGCTGCTGCAGCACGGCAAGGGTGCCGACATGGGGGCCGCCTTCGGTAGCGGTGCTTCCGGCAGCTTGTTCGGTGCCAGCGGTTCGGCCAATTTTCTGAGCCGGGCCACCGCCGTGCTGGCGACCGCGTTTTTTCTCACCAGCATGGGCCTGACCTTCTTCTCCGCCAAGGCGAAGGCGCCTGCCGCGCAACCGGCCGCCCAGCAAAGCCTGCCGACGGCGCCGCAGCCGGCGGTTCCGGTGGTGCCGGCGGATGACGCCGGCAAATTGGGCGCCATTCCGAAGTGATTGTTTCCGGGCGGTTTTTTCGCCCGGCCGTAATGCCGACGTGGTGAAATTGGTAGACACGCTGTCTTGAGGGGGCAGTGACGAAAGTCGTGCGAGTTCGAGTCTCGCCGTCGGCACCATCGAATTGCTTTATCAATACCTCTTGTTATTTGATGCCCAAACAGGTTTGTAACCTGTTGATATAAAAAGATTTTCAGTTTCTGGCCGGCTTGACACGATGGGCTCGGGGCGCATAAACTGCGCCAGTTATCCGCGAGTACGAGCGTGGAGCGAGGGGATTCGATGCTAGATAACTATTTCGCCATATTTCTGTTCATCTTGGTCGGTTTGGCTGTGGGCATCGGCCCCATTCTTGTCGGCGGTGGCATTGGCTGGTCGCTGGGCTTGCTGAAGCCCTATCCGGAAAAGAACTCCCCGTATGAATGCGGCTTCGAGGCCTTCGAGGACGCGCGCATGAAGTTCGACGTGCGCTACTACCTGGTCGCCATCCTGTTCATCCTGTTCGATCTCGAGATCGCCTTCCTGTTTCCGTGGGCCGTGGTGCTCGACCAGATCGGTGCCTTCGGCTTCTGGGCCATGGTGGTTTTCCTCGGCATCCTGGTGGTCGGTTTTGCCTACGAATGGATGAAAGGGGCGCTGGAATGGGAGTGATGGGCGTGGAGGGTCTCAACGACAAGGGCTTCATCACCACCAGCGTCGACTCGGTGATCAACTGGGCCAAGACCGGCTCGCTGTGGCCGATGACCTTCGGTCTCGCCTGCTGTGCCATCGAGATGATGCAGGCCGGCGCGTCCCGTTACGACCTCGACCGTTTCGGCATCGTGTTCCGGCCCAGTCCCCGTCAGTCTGATCTGATGATCGTCGCCGGCACCCTGTGCAACAAGATGGCCCCGGCCCTGCGCAAGGTCTACGACCAGATGCCGGAGCCGCGCTGGGTGCTCTCGATGGGTTCCTGCGCCAACGGCGGCGGCTATTACCATTATTCCTATTCCGTGGTGCGCGGTTGCGACCGCATCGTCCCGGTCGACATCTATGTGCCGGGTTGCCCGCCGACCGCGGAAGCGCTCCTGTTTGGTCTTGTCCAGGTGATGAACAAGATTCGCCGAACCAACACCATCGCCCGCTGAGGACCGATTCAAGATGCCTTTAACCCCGGAAGTGCTGCTCTCGCGCCTGGAAGACGCCCTGGGCGACAAACTGGTCAGCGGCCACGTGGCCCTGGGTGAGGTCACCATCGAGGTGCGCCCGGAAGACTGGCATGATGTCGCCGTGCAATTGCGCGACGAGCCGGGCCTGCGTTTCGACCAGTTGATCGACCTGTGCGGCGTCGATTACTCCGCCTATGCCGGGGTCGGCCTCGAGCGGGGTCGTTACGCCGCGGTCATGCATCTGCTCTCGGTGGCGCGCAATCACCGCCTGCGGGTGCGCGCCTTCTGCGCCGACGACGCCATGCCGGTGATCGCCTCGGTGGTCGACGTCTGGGCGGTGGTCAACTGGTACGAGCGCGAGGCCTTCGACATGGTCGGCATCGTCTTCGATGGTCACCCCGATCTGCGCCGCATCCTGACCGACTATGGCTTCATCGGTCACCCCTATCGCAAGGATTTTCCCGTCCACGGTCATGTCGAGATGCGTTACGACCCCGAGCAGCGACGGGTGGTCTACCAGCCGGTCAGCATCGATTTGCGCGAAGTCACGCCGCGCATCATCCGGGAAGAGAAC
>JBAZLW010000110.1:0-7972 GCA_041650095.1 Hydrogenophilaceae bacterium
CGATGGCGTTGTTGAGCGCCCAGCCGATCCAATCGTCCAGGTGGGCCTCGACGTCGTAGTGGGTGAAGCGGTTGGCCAGCGGCGCCGGCATGGCGTAGGTGACGCCGCGATCGCCCTGGCGGTTGCCGGCGGCGAAGATGGCCCAGCCGTCAGGAATGGCGTATTCGCCCAGCCTGCGGTCGAGGATCAGTTGGTAGGCGGCGGCCGAGACGGTCGGCGGCGCGGCGTTGATCTCGTCCAGGAACAGGATGCCCTGCTCGCCGTGGCGCGCCGCGTCCGGCAGCATGGCCGGCACCGACCACTCGACGTTGTCGCCCTTCCGGAACGGGATGCCGCGCAGGTCGGTTGGCTCCATTTGCGACAGGCGGATGTCGATCAGCGGCACCGTGTGCTTTTTCGCTATGCCGGCGATGATCTGGGACTTGCCCACGCCGGGCGGCCCCCAGAGCATGACCGGGGTGTGCTGGCCGGCGCTGCAACTGGCGAACTCCCGGTCCAGGATGGCTTCGATATGGGATGGGCGCATGCTTTTTCTCTGCTTAACTCTATTAACCAAATAATTCGTTGTCGGCACCGCCTGCGGCCTGCTCCAGCCGGGCGGCCACCAGGGTGGCATTCAGGCCCGCCTGGTCGAGCACCTTGGGCAACAGCCGATATACCTGGGCCAGCCAGCGTGGCCGCTGCCAGGCCATGGTCTCCAGCCCGGCCCGGGTGGGGTCGGACAAGCCAGGCCAGCAGAGCAGGAACGGCGCCAGCCATGCATGATAATCCCGAATAACCGACTTTTCCAGTCGGCTATTCCAGTTTTCGCTGACCAGGAGCTCGGGGAATTCGGCTTTCTCCAGCATCCGGCCCTGCCAGCCCTTGGCCAGCCGGTAGCCGGTCAGGCCCTCGCCGCTGCCGTCCGGGCGGCGGCGAAACCATTGTGCCGCCGCATAGGGACGGGCACAACCATTGACCTGGCGTTCCAGGTAATCCCGATGCCGGGGGGCATGAGCACTATTGGTAACACGCTCGGCCAGGGCCGTGGAATGGAAGCCACGGTAGGTCAGGGCAAACGGAATCCAGTGCAGTTCGGCCAAACCGTGGCGATGGCGGCTGGGCAACTGGGCATCGAGCAGGGCCAATGGCCGGCCGGCTTCCTTGTCCAGCAGCCAGAGTTCGACGCTGTCGGCGAGCGTGAACGGCAAGGCGGGGCGCTGCTCCAGCGCCGCCAGCAGTTCCGGATAACGATGACCGACCCCGGCCTTCAGCCCTTCGCCCTCGACCCAGACCCCGACCGGGCGCACCCAGCCCTGGCCGTCGTCGGCACGCAGATGCCAGGTCACGCCGTCCAGGCTGCGCGCGTCGGCATCGCCGGCCTCGACGAGCTGGACCACGCCGCGATAGGGATTCAGCCGACGCAGGGCATAGTAGCGGGCGGTCAATTCAGCAACCGGCCGAGAGATCAAGCGGTGGTGGGGATAATTCGGGCATCGATGGGGCGGCTACCATGCTTCAGGCTTTCTGGTTATCTGGGACATAGGCTGTGCTACCGTTCAACTGTAACAATGATCGGCATCCCATGCACATGCAGCGCACCCTCGACCCTGATGAAATCCAGGCCTGGCTGAAGCCGCGGCCGCACGCCAGCCACAAGGGCGATTTCGGCAACGTCGGCATCATCGGCGGCGCCCCCGGCATGGCGGGGGCGGCCCTGCTGGCCGGGCGTGCGGCCTTGCTGTTGGGCGCCGGGCGGGTCTATGTCGGCCTGCTGGACGACCGTCTGGCGGCCGATTCCGCGGCACCCGAACTGATGTTGACCACACCCGACCGGGTGCTGGATCTGGCCAGCCCGGGCTGCCTGGTGATCGGACCCGGGCTCGGCCTCGCCGCCGCCGCGCGCGGCTGGCTGGAGCCGGCCCTGGCGACCCCCCTCCCCCTGCTGCTGGACGCCGACGCGCTCAACCAGATCGCCGCGGACCCGGCACTGGCGGACCGGGTCCGCCAGCGCGGCGCGGCCACCCTGCTGACGCCCCATCCGGGCGAGGCCGGCCGCCTGCTCGGCCGCTCCGCCAGCACGGTGCAGGCCGACCGCGCGGCGGCGCTAGGAGAACTGGTGCAGCGCTACGACGCCGGTGTCCTGCTCAAGGGCGCCGGCAGCCTGATCGGCTTCCCGGGCCGGCCGGTCTGGCGCAACACCACCGGCAATCCCGGCATGGCGGCGCCCGGCATGGGCGACGTGTTGGCCGGCATGATCGCGGCACTGGTGGCGCGAGGCCTGGAGATGGCGCAGGCGGCGGTGCTGGGGGCGCACCTGCACGGCGCGGCGGGCGACCGGGCGGTCCAGGATGGCCTGGGGCCGGACGGCCTTGCCGCCAGCGAGGTCGCGCGCACGGCGCGCACCCTGCTGAACGAACTGATCTACAGGGTGCCCTGACCGTTCTTGCAGGGGGTGCAGAACTTGCCCTTCAGGTAGGCGCTGAATTCATCGGCCACCTCGGGGTGCTTAAGGGCGTATTCCACCGTGGCCTGCAGGTAGCCGAACTTGGAGCCGCAATCGTAGCGGGTACCCTCGAAGGCATAGGCCAGCACCTGCTGTTCCTTGAGCAGCGACTCGATCGCGTCGGTGAGTTGCAACTCGTTGCCGGCGCCGCGCTCGATGTGGCTCAGGTGGTGGAAGATGCGCGGGGTCAGGATATAGCGGCCGACCACGGCCAGGTTGGACGGCGCATCGGCCGGCTTCGGCTTCTCGACGATCTTGTTCACCCTGGACAGGCGCTCGGACATCGGGTCGACGGCGACGATGCCGTAGGAACCGGTTTCCGACGGGTCGACGGTCTGCACACCGACGATCGAACTCTGGTAGTAGTCGTACTGGTCGCACATCTGCTTGACCACGCCGGGTTCGGCATCGATCAGGTCGTCGGCCAGGATGACCGCGAACGGCTCGTCGTTCACTGCCGGCTGGGCGCACAGCACGGCGTGGCCCAAGCCCAGCGCCTCGGCCTGGCGGATATAGATGCAGTTGACATAGCTGGGCAGCATGTTGCGCAGTTCTTCCAGCGCCTTCAGCTTGCCGCGCGTCTCCAGTTCCACCTCCAGCTCATAGGCCTTGTCGAAGTGGTCGGCGATGGCCCGCTTGGTGCGGCCGATGATGAAGATCAGGTCGGTGATGCCGGCCGCCACGGCCTCCTCGGCCGCGTACTGGATCAGCGGCTTGTCGACGATCGGCAGCATCTCCTTGGGGTTGGCCTTGGTGGCGGGCAGGAAGCGGGTGCCCATGCCTGCGGCCGGAAAGACGGCCTTGGTGACTCGCTTCATAGAACCCCCTGCATTGCGCCGTTCGCATAGGCCATTCCGCCCACAAGGCCGTCTTCGTCAAGGCTAACTTGCGCCAGCAAGTTAAGCCCGCGCAGCGGGCGGCCGGAGACAAAATTCTCAAATTCACGGTAAGCCAATCTAAACACTCCCTTGTTCAAGTAGCGTCAACAGCCCGCTCTCATCCAGTGTAGTAATACCCAACTCCTGGGCTTTGGCCAATTTTGACCCGGGATCGACCCCGGCGACAACATAGTCGGTCTTCTTCGAGACGCTGCCAGCGACCTTGCCGCCGGCCGCCTCTATTATACCCTTGGCCTGATCGCGGCTCAGCGTCGGCAGGGTGCCGGTGAGGACGAAGGTCTTGCCGGCCAGATGACCGGCCGCCGCCGCTTGCGCCTCGCCGTCCTGCCAGGCACCCGCCACACGCAGGCGCTCGATGACGGCACGGTTGTGCGGCTCGGCGAAAAAGGCCAGGATGGAATCGGCCACGATGGGGCCGACGTCCGCCACCTGCATGAGCGCCGCCTCGTCTGCCGCCATCAGGGCGTCCAGTTGGCCGAAATGACGGGCCAGGTCCTTGGCGGTCTGCTCGCCGACGTTGCGGATGCCCAGGGCGAAGATGAAACGGTGCAGGTCGCGGCCCCGGCTGGCCGCGATGGCCGCCATCAGGTTGGCGGCCGACTTCTCTGCCATGCGCTCCAGCCCGGCCACGGCCGCCAATGTGAGGCCATAGAGATCGGCCGGCGTGGCTACCAGGCCCTTGTCGACCAGTTGCTCGACCAGCCGGTCGCCCAGGCCCTCGATGTCCATGGCGCGGCGGCCGGCGAAATGGACGATGGCCTGCTTGCGCTGGGCCGGACAGCTGAGCCCATTGCTGCAGCGGGCCACCGCCTCGCCCTCGATGCGGACCACCGGCGCGCCGCATTCCGGACAGGATCCGGGCATCGCGAAGGCCTCGTTGAGCGGCGTCACCAAGTCGCGCATCGGCCGCCGCTCAAGCACCACCGAGACCACCTCGGGGATGACGTCGCCGGCACGGCGCACGATCACGGTATCGCCGACCCGGACGTCCTTGCGGCGGACCTCGTCCTCGTTATGCAGGGTGGCGTTGGTGACCGTGACGCCGCCGACGAAGACCGGCGCGAGACGCGCCACCGGGGTGATGGCGCCGGTGCGGCCGACCTGGACCTCGATCGCCTCCACCGTGGTCATCTCCTCCTGGGCCGGGTACTTGTGCGCCACCGCCCAGCGCGGTTCGCGGGCGACGAAGCCGAGCCGCCTTTGCAGATCGAGGCGGTTGACCTTGTAGACGACGCCGTCGATGTCGAACGGCAGGCCGTCCCGTTTCGCCGCGATGGCGCGGTGGAATTCCAGCAGCGTGGCGCTGCCGGGGCCGACCACGCGCTCGGCGCTGACCGGCAGGCCCAGTGCGGCCAGGGCATCGAGCACCTCGCCATGGCTGGCGGGCAAGTCCCAACCGACCGTCTCGCCGATGCCATAGCAGTAGAACGACAGCGGTCGCTGCGCGGCGACGGCGGGATCGAGCTGGCGGATGCTGCCGGCGGCGCCGTTGCGCGGATTGACCAGGGTCGGCTTGCCGAGGACTCGCTGGCGCTCGTTGTAGCGCTCGAAGGCGTCCCGGCGCATGTACACCTCGCCGCGCACCTCCAGCACCTCAGGCGGCGTGGCAGTATGCAGCCGCAATGGGATGGCGTGCACGGTGCGCACGTTCTGTGTGACGTCCTCGCCGGTCTCGCCGTCGCCCCGGGTGGCGGCCTGGACCAGGACACCGTGTTCGTAACGCAGCGACATGGCCAGCCCGTCGAACTTCAGTTCGGCGGCGTACTCGACCAGAGGATCGGCCTCGGTCAGGCCCAGTTCCTTGCGCACCCGGGCGTCGAACGCCAAGGCGCCAGCCGGCGTGGTGTCGGTCTCGGTGCGGATCGACAGCATGGGCATCCGATGGCGCACCGGGGCGAAGGCCGCCAGCGGCCTGCCGCCGACCCGTTGGCTGGGCGAGTCCGCGCCGGCCAGGTCGGGGAACTCGGCCTCCAAGGCCTGCAACTCGCGGAACAGGCGGTCGTATTCGGCATCCGGGATGACCGGGCTGTCGAGTACGTAATAGTGGTAGTTGTGCCGCTCGATCTCAGCCCGCAGCTGCCCGACCCTGGTCTCGGCCTCTTCCCGCGTCATGCGAACAGGCGCAGGGCCCGCTCGCCTCCGGCGGGGATGCCGCGCGCCGCCATGCGGGCGTAGATCGTCTCCAGGCTCTTGCGATCGCGCTCCAGGCTGGCGCGGCTGACCGGACGGCCACCATCGTCGACCAGGCGGCCGCCCAGCCGCTCGGCCAGTTTGAGTCCCAGTTCGGTCATCCGGTCGAAGGCCGCCAGGCCATGGCCGACCCGGGGCACGTCGAACAGCAGGGCGATGCCATGGGCCGACTCTTCCTCTGCGCCGGCGCCGTCGTTCAGGGTGAACAGCAGCTGGCCATCATCATCCCGCAGGCTGTAGGTGCCGTCGATGGCCTGGACCAAGCCCGCCTGTGCCGCCAGGTCGCCGACATCCTGGCTGGGGAAGCCGGACTCTGCGGGGAGGACATTGAGGCCGATGACCACGTCGACTTCGGCACAGAATGCATCCAGCATCTTCGCCTGCTCGACCGCGGCCGCCTTGTCCTGGCAGGAGATGGCACCGCCATGATCGGTGGCGAATTCATACAGGCGCCGGCAAAAGGCATCCAGCTGGGCGTCGCTGACCGGCCCGGCCCGGTCGGCCAGCAACAGCGCCAGCTCGACGGTGCCATAGGGCCGGGCGGCATGGCCCGCGACCGGCTCCCAGGTACCGTCCTCGCGCCGGCCGACCATGCGGATCGGCTTGCTGATCCGGCGCAGGTTGTCCTGCAGGGAGGCAAACTGGACCACCGCCGGCTGGGCATAACGCAGACGGGCGATGAATTCGATCTCGCCGTCGAGCGGACTCTCCGGCGCCAGGGTCTGAGCACCCTGACTGGCGGGTGGCGCGGTGTCATCGGTCGGCGCCACACTGGGCGAGGCGGCCGGCGGTTCGACCGGCGCCGGCCGCGGTTCGGTTGCTACCGGCTCGAACGGCACCGGCGCCGGGGGCGACTCTTCTTCATCTTCATCCAGCAGATGGATCTTCGGCTCGATCCGCGGGTCCGGCATGGTGTCGTGCAATGGCAGATCGCCCAGCAACATGTCCTCGTCACGCTCATGCGGCCGGAAGATGCGTTCCGCCTGCTTGCGCGAGCGGCGTTCCTGCCAGAGGTTGTAGAGCATCACCGCGCCGACCAGGCCGATGCCCAACGCGATCAGGGTGTAATGCAGCGAGGTCAAGGCTCGGTCTCCCGTGTTATTGGCGGACTGGCCGCGGGTTCCATGACCTGGAAGAAGATTTCGTCCTGCCGGATCATGCCCAGTTCGTAACGGGCCCGTGCGTCGATGGCGCCATAGCCCGTCTTGAGATCGTTGACCTCGGCGGCCAACTGCCCGTTACGGGCGGCCAATACCGCATTGGCCGCCCGCTGCTCGGTAATTTGCCGTTTCAGGTCCCAAACCTTGAGCCAGCTGCTTTTACCCAACCAAAGCGGGTATTGCAACAGTACGATCAATAAGACCAATACCCCGGTCAGGCCCCGCATCTCACCTCGTCTGGTTGAAGGCGCCCATGCCCGCGTAGCTCGCCATGCTGCCCAGCTCTTCCTCGATGCGCAGGAGCTGGTTGTACTTGGCGATGCGGTCGGAACGGGACGTGGAACCGGTCTTGATCTGCAGGGCGTTGGTGGCCACCGACAGATCGGCGATGAAGCTGTCCTCGGTCTCGCCGGAACGGTGCGACACCACCGAGGTCCAGCCGGCGCGCTTGGCCATCTCGATGGCGGCAAAGGTCTCGGACAGGGTGCCGATCTGGTTCACCTTGATCAGGATCGAGTTGGCGACGCCCTTCTGGATGCCTTCCTTGAGGATGCGGGTGTTGGTCACGAAGATGTCGTCGCCGACCAGCTGGATCCGCTTGCCCAGCTTGGCGTTGTGGAATGCCCAACCGTCCCAGTCCTGCTCGGCCATGCCGTCCTCGATGCTGATGATCGGGTACTTGTCGACCCAGGCGGACAGATAATCGGTGAACTCGACGGAGGAGAGTTGCAGGCCCTCGGCAGCGATGTGGTACTTGCCGTCCTTGTAGAACTCGGAGGCGGCGCAGTCCATGCCCAGGAACACCTGCTCGCCGGCCTTGTAGCCGGCGGCGTCGATGGCCTGCATGATGAACTGCAGGGCCTCTTCGTTGGACTTCAGCTTGGGCGCGAAGCCGCCCTCGTCGCCGACGCTGGTGGCATAGCCGGCCTTGCCGAGCAGCTTCTTCAGGTTGTGGAACACCTCGGCGGCGGCGCGCAGGGCCTCGCGGAAGGTCGGCAGGCCGGCCGGGATGATCATGAATTCCTGGACGTCGATGCCGCTGTCGGCATGGGCGCCGCCGTTGATGATGTTGATCATCGGCACCGGCAGGCTCATCGGGCCGGCACCGCCCAGGTAGCGGTACAGCGGCAGGCCGGCCTCTTCTGCGGCGGCGCGGGCGCAGGCCAGAGAGACCGACAGGGTGGCGTTGGCGCCCAGGCGGGACTTGTTGTCGGTGCCATCCAGGTCGAACAGCGGCT
>JBAZLW010000111.1:0-7916 GCA_041650095.1 Hydrogenophilaceae bacterium
TGCGAGTGAATAACGATTCCGTCGCTCCCGCGAAAGCGGGAGCCCAGTTCAAATTGACTGGATTCCCGCCTGCGCGGGAATGACGGTGCCTCTGGCCAATGTTACTGCTTACAGCCCGGCAGCGTCCTTGAGCATCTCTGCCTTGTCGGTCGCCTCCCAGCTGAATTCCGGCTCGTCGCGGCCGAAGTGGCCATAGGCGGCAGTCTTGCGGTAGATCGGCCGGAGCAGGTCGAGCATCTGCACGATGCCCTTCGGGCGCAGGTCGAAGTGGCCGCGCACCAGCTCGGTGAGCTTCTCGTTGCTGACCTTGCCGGTGCCATAGGTCTCGACCATCACCGAGGTCGGGTGGGCGACACCGATGGCGTAGCTGACCTGGACCAGGCAGCGGCTGGCCAGGCCGGCGGCGACGATGTTCTTGGCCACGTAGCGGGCGGCGTAGGCGGCCGAGCGGTCGACCTTGGACGGGTCCTTGCCGGAGAAGGCGCCGCCGCCGTGCGGGGCCGCGCCGCCGTAGGTGTCGACGATGATCTTGCGCCCGGTCAGGCCGGCGTCGCCGTGCGGCCCGCCGATCTCGAACACCCCGGTGGGGTTCACCAGGTACTTGATGTCGCCCTTGATCAGCTCCTTGGGCAGCACCGGCAGGATGATGTCCTCGATGATCGCGTCGATGGCGGCCTGCTTCATGTGCCGGCTGCCGAGCGGGCCTTCCGCCATCTCCGGGTTGTGCTGGGTGGAGAGCACCACGGTGTCGATGCTGTCGGGCCGGCCGTCGACGTATCGGAGGGTGACCTGGGACTTGGCGTCCGGGCGCAGCCAGGGCAGGCGGCCGTCCTTGCGCAGCATGGCCTGGCGTTCCACCAGCCGGTGCGACAGGAAGATCGGCATGGGCATCAGCGAGGCGGTTTCGTCGCAGGCGTAGCCGAACATCAGGCCCTGGTCGCCGGCGCCTTGGTCGAGGTTGTCGTCGTAGGCGGCATTCACGCCCTGGGCGATGTTGGCGCTCTGCTGGCCGTAGCAGACATGGACCGAACAGCCGTCGGCGTCGAAACGCAGGGAGGGGTCGTCATAGCCGATGCTGCGCACGGTCTCGCGCGCCACCCTGGCGTAGTCGACCCGGGCATCGGTGGTGATCTCGCCGGCCAGCAACACCAGGCCGGTGGTCACCAGGGTCTCGGCGGCGATGCGGGAATGCTTGTCCTGGGCCAGGATGGCATCGACGATGGCATCGGAAATCTGGTCGGCGACCTTGTCGGGGTGACCTTCTGAAACCGATTCGGATGTAAACAGGTATTCGCTCACAGCAACTGCTCCATGCTGGCCCTCACTTTGTCGGCGTTACCGACTCCGGGCCTAGAGCAGGCGACGCTTTAGCAGAATTTTCGGAGCCAGGCCCCGGCCGCCCTGCAAGTTGTCCGTTAACTCGGCGGTTTCGGCATACTATTGCACCGAATTAATGAGGTCAATCGTTTGTCTTTTCGCATCATGTTGATAGCCATGCGCCTTCTGGCGGCCTTGCCGCTGCCCGTATTGCACGCCCTGGGCTGGCTGGCTGGCGGGCTGGTTTTCCCCTGGCTCAGGCGCGCCGGCGACGTGACGGACAACCTCCGGCAAGCCGGCCTGGGCCACCCGGCCGTGACCCGGCGCGCCCGCGTCGGCGTCGCCAGGATGCTGATCGAGTCGCTGGCCGTCTGGCTGCGGCCCTTTCCCAAGGCCATGACCCTGGTCCGCGAGGTGCGCGGCTGGGAACATGTCGAGGCGGCACGCGCCGCCGGCAAGGGCATCCTCGCCCTGGAACCGCACCTGGGCAACTGGGAACTGGGCGGCCTCTACCTGGGCCAGTTCATTCCGGTCACCTTCCTGTATCGCCCGGCCCCGCAGGACTGGGCCGACGAGCTGACCCGCCGGGGCCGCGAGCGCGGCGGCGTGCGCCTGGCCACACCGGACATGAAGGGCGTGCGCGCCATGCTGCAGGCGCTCAAGCGCGGCGAGGGCGTCGGCGTCCTGCCCGACCAGGTCGCCAGCAAGGGCGACGGCGTCTGGGCGCCGTTCTTCGGCCGCCCGGCCTATACGCCGACCCTGGCCTTCCGGCTGCTGCAGTCGACCGGGGCGGTCGCGCTGATCCTGTTCTGCGAACGCCTCGCCTGGGGGCGCGGCTTCCGGCTCCATGTCCTGCCGGCACCGGACTTTTCCACCGATCCGGTCGAAGCCGCCGGCCAGCTCAACCGTTGCCTGGAAGACCTGATCCGTCAGTACCCCGACCAGTACCTGTGGACCTACCGACGCTACAAGCGTCCGAAGGGCGCCCCTCCACCCGGAGCAACCGCATGACCCGGCTCTGGATCGGCCTGCTGCGCCTGCTCCATGCGATCCTGCCGCTCGCGGGCCTGGCCTGGCTGGGCGAAACACTCGGCGGCCTGCTCCACGCCTTCGCCCGTGAGCGTCGCCAGGTCGTGCTGACCAACCTGAGGCTGTGCTTTCCCGATCTGTCCGAGGCCGAGCGTACGGCCCTGGGCCGCGCCCACTTCCGCACCCTGGGCCGCGCCACCCTGCTGGAGACCGTGTCTTGGTGGGGCGATCGCGCTGAGGTCGAGCACTTGACCCGATTCGAGGGCCTGGAACACGTCCGGCCCCACATCGGCAAGCCGCTGATCTGGTTGGCGCCCCATTTCGTCGGCCTCAACATCGGCGGCGTCCGGGTCACCGCCGAGTTCGCCCCCATCGTGTCGCTCTACGCCCGGATCAAGAACCCCCACTTCGACCGCCTGATGCTGAACGCCCGCACCCGCTTCGGCGACTCCGAGATGTATTCACGCCACGACGGCATCAAGCCGGTCATCCGCGCGATCCGGAAGGGCCTGCCGTTCTACTACCTGCCGGACATGGACTATGGCCGCAAGGACGCCATCTTCGTGCCCTTCTTCGGCGTACCGGCCGCCACCATCACCGGACTTGCGCGCATCGCCAAGGCCACGGGGGCAGTGGTGGTGCCCTGCATCACCCGCTGGCAGGACGGTCAATTCGTCACCCGCTTCTATCCGGCCTGGGAAGATTACCCGGGCGCGGACGTCGAGGCCGACACCCGGCGCATGAACGCCTTCATCGAAGACCGCATCCGCGAGATGCCGGAACAGTATTTCTGGTTGCACAAGCGCTTCAAGACCCAGCCGGAAGGCAACAAAGGCTCGCTTTATGGACATTGAAATCTCCCCCCTGCGCCTGGCCGAGGCCGAGGCCCTGGCCGAACTTGCGCGTGCGGTCTGGAACGACACCTACCCCGGCATCATCGGCCAGGCCCAGACCGACTACATGGTGGACCAGCGCTACAAGCCCGGCCTGATCCGGCAACTGCTGGCACGGGGTGACCTCTGGCTGGCGGCGCGCGCCGGCGCGGAACTGGTCGGCTTCGCGCACGGCCACCCGCTCGCCGACGGCGATTACAAGCTTGACCAGCTCTACGTCGCCGCCGCCTGGCAGCGTCACGGCATCGGCGGCGCACTGATCGACGGGCTTGCCGTACGCGCCCGCCGCCACGGCCACAGCCGCCTCCTGCTGCGGGTGAACCGGCAGAACCAGCAGGCCATCGACGCCTACCTGAAGCACGGCTTTACCGTGGCGACCATCATCGTCGAGGACATCGGCGGGGGGTTCGTGATGGATGATTACGTGATGATCAAGGAGTTGCGGGCAACATGACCCGGTCTATCCTTGCCCCCACGAACCCCAGCGGAAGACTCGCGGACGGTCGCACCTACCGCTGCGCGGCAGGCACTGCTCCCTGCTCGCATCCGCGCTTCTCGATGGATGACTATGTGATGATCAAGGAATTGGCATGAGCTTCCAGAACCCTTCCAGTGACGAGATCCGCGCCCTGCTGCAAAGGGTCAGGACCATCGCCGTGGTCGGCCTGTCGCCGAAACCGGGGCGGCCGAGCTACGCCGTGTCGCAGGCCATGCAGCGGTTCGGCTACCGCATCGTGCCGGTGCGGCCCGCGGTCGCCGAGGTGCTGGGCGAGAAGGCCTACGCCTGCCTGGCCGACATCCCGTTCCCGGTCGACCTGGTCGACGTCTTTCGCGCCGCCGAGCACATCCCCGGGGTGGTCGAGGAATGCCTGGCGATCAATGCCCCGGCGATCTGGCTCCAGGAAGGCATCGTCCACATCGATGCCGCCGAACAGGCCCGCGCCGCCGGCATGACGGTGGTGATGGACCGTTGCATCTACAAGGATTACCTGGCGCTGCTCGACTGAGCAGCCAAACCCCATGCGCATCCTGGTCATCGTTCCCGTCTTCAACCGCCCTGACCTGATCATCCATGCGCTGGCTTCGGTCGCCGCCCAGTCGCGCCCGCCCGATGCCGTGGTCGTGGTCGACGACGGCTCGACGGACGCTACCGCATCGACGGTCGCGTCCTGGATCGAGGCCCACCCCGACCTGCCCGCACAGATGATCCAATCCGCCAACATGGGCGCCTCGGCGGCGCGCAACCTGGGCCTGGCCAGGATGGGCCAGGGCATGGACCTGGTGGCCTTCCTGGATTCCGACGACCTCTGGCCAGCCGATTTCCTGGCCCGTGGATGCCTGGCATTGCAGTCCAGGCCAGACGCCGCAGCGGCCAGCACCGACCGGGAATTCCGCTGGCAGCACGAAGCCCGGCGCCGCCATGACAGTCTTGCCTCGATCACCGCCAACCCCTGGCAATGGATGATCGTACGCGATGCCGGCATCGGCTCCTGCACGCTGTTCCGCCTGACCGCCGTCCATGCCGCTGGCGGCTATCCCGAGGACATCCCCACCGGCCACGACTCGGTCCTGTTCGGCCGCATTGCGGCACATGGACCCTGGCTGCACCTGCCCGGCGCGCCGACCATATTCCTGCGCTCATCCAG
Organism: Hydrogenophilaceae bacterium; assembly: GCA_041650095.1. GTDB lineage: Bacteria > Pseudomonadota > Gammaproteobacteria > Burkholderiales > Thiobacillaceae > Parasulfuritortus. The sequence goes on from JBAZLW010000111.1 coordinate 4,886, forward strand.
CCATGGCCATCATCTTTACCAGAAATATCCTGACCACCTGGTCTGGTGGGCAAAATCCACGCATCGTGTCTGGCTGGAGGCCCCGGCAGGGGTGCATTTCGATTTCGAGGGGCGCAAGTCACTGGCTCGACGCTGGCACGCCGCGGCCCGCAGTGCATTGCGGCGAGGCGAGTGCCAGCAGGCGCGATTCTGCATAAAAAATGCAATCCGTCTGAGGCCCTGGGCCACCAAGCACTGGTCGCTCTGGTTACGCACCTTTGCCTTCGGGCGCAGCCGCTGATGCAATACGACATCAGCGTAATCATCGAATGGGAAAACGCGCTGCTGGCCGAGCAGAAGCGATGTTCGGACATGCTCACGCAGTTGCGCCAACAAGTCCACGACAGCTTGCGCAGCGTGGAAGTACTTGTGCTGTTCAACCCGGAACAGGTCGGCCGTGGCGTCATTGAGGAAGCCGTGGCCAAATACCTCGTCCCGGTCGATCCGAATGGCCGAACCGTGGTCTGCCGCATCGCGGAAGGAATCGGCCTGCATTACTACCAATTGAAGAACCTGGGAGCCAAGCTGGCCCGGGGCCAGGTCATCGCTTTCGCAGACAGCGACTCGATCCCGGAGGAGGGCTGGCTGCATGCCCTTACCAATCCCTTCTGGGAGCATCCCGAGATTCAGGTCCTGGCTGGCCTTACCTATCTCGATCCCGAGGGTCTGCTCGGCCGCGCCTTTGCACTGGGCTGGTTTTTTCCCCTGCGTAGCGAGAAACCGGTGCTGAACAATGGCGTTCGGCGCTTCTTCGCCAACAACGTCGCTTTCCGGCGTCAGGTTTTTGAGAGCCATCCTTTTCCGGAGATGGCCGAAGGCATGACCCGCGGAGCCTGTGTCCAACTTGCCGGGTTGCTGCGCCGCGAGGGCATTGTCATCTGGAGCAACAGCGCCGCACGATCCAGCCATCCGGCGCCGAACGGCCTGGCCCATTTCGCGGCACGGGGTCTTGCCCAGGGACGCGACTGGGCGATGGCTGGCCAGGAGAACGGCACACCGGTCTGGCGAACCATTCTGCGGACATCGCGCAAGGTCTTTCCCCTCACCTGGCGTATGCTGAAATGTTGCATCAGACATGGCCGCACAGTCGGCCTGCCGGTCTGGCAGGTGCCTCTGGCGGTAGGCTTGATGTCGCTGTTCTATCTGGAGTACTGCCTCGGAGCCTGTGCCTATGCGCTGGCGCCGGATCGTTCCCGCCGTTGGTGGCGCATCTGAGCACGGCACTCCAAGCGCCATGGCAATTCGGTTATCCTCGCCGCATGAGACTGAAATTCACCAAGATGCACGGGCTGGGTAACGATTTCGTCGTCATCGACGGCGTGCGCCAGCACGTCGACCTGACTCCGGCACAATTGCGCCACCTGGCCGATCGCCATTTCGGCGTCGGCTGCGACCAGATCCTGCTGGTGGAAGCGCCTGGCCGGCCGGAGGTCGATTTCCGCTACCGCATCTTCAACGCCGACGGCGGCGAGGTGCAGCAATGCGGCAACGGCGCCCGCTGCTTCGTCCGCTTCGTGCACGACCATGGCCTGACCGACAAGCGCGAGATCCGGGTCGAGACCGCCTCCGGCATCATCGTGCCCAGGCTGGAGGCCGACGGCCAGGTCACCGTCGACATGGGGCCGCCGCGCTTCGAGCCGTCCGAGATCCCCTTCGTCGCCGATGCCCGCGCCGTCACCTATGTCCTCGACGACCTGCCCGACGGGCCGGTCGAGCTGGTGGCACTGTCGATGGGCAACCCGCACGCCGTGCTGGAGACCTGCAACGTCGACACCGCCCCGGTCGCCGAATGGGGCCCGCTGATCGAGCATCACCCGCGCTTCCCCGAGCGGGTCAACGTCGGCTTCATGCAACTGGTGCACCGGCGCGCCATCCGGCTCAGGGTGTTCGAACGCGGCAGCGGCGAGACCCTGGCCTGCGGCACCGGCGCCTGCGCTGCCGCCGTGGCTGGCATGGTGCGCGGCCTGCTCGAGCGCGAGGTGGAAGTGCAAACCCGGGGCGGCCGGCTTACCATACGCTGGGACGGCGAGGGCCATCCGGTTCTCATGACCGGCCCGGCCGTCACCGTTTTCGAAGGCGAGATAGAGATATAACAATGCAAATGGACAACCTTACCCAGGACCAGATCGCCCAGTACCTCAGGGACAATCCCGAGTTGCTGTCCCAGATCAATGTGCCGCACCCCTATAGCGGCCAGGCCATCTCGATCGGCGAGCGCCAGGTCATGCTGCTGCGCGACCGGGCCCGCAACCTGGAAAACAAGCTGAAGGAATTCATCCAATTCGCCGAGGAGAACGACTCCATCGGCGACAAGATGCACCGCCTGTCGCTCGGCCTGATGCGGGCCAGGTCGCTGCCGGCGGCACTGGAATCGCTCTACCTCAGCCTGACCGAGCAGTTCGCCATTCCGCACGTGGCGCTGCGGGTGTGGAGCGTCGGCCACGAAATGGTGGAGTTCACCCCGGTCAGCGATGACATCCGGGTGCTCGCCGCCGGCCTGAACCAGCCCCAGTGCGGCGGCGACGCCCCGGACGAGATTCGCGCCTGGTTCGGCGAAAGCGGTGCCCACCTGCGCTCGTACGCCCTCACCCCGCTGCGCGACGAGGGCGTCGAGGGCCTCCTGGTCATGGCCTCGGAAGACCCCAAGCGGTTCTACCCCGAGATGGGCACACTGTACCTGAACTGGCTGGGCGAGTTGTCCTCGGCGGCGATCTCGCGCTTCCTCTAGGCGCGCCATGGCCGCAACGGCCTTCGCCGACTTCCTCGACCACCTGCGCGCCCGCAACTACAGCGCCCGGACCATCGAGGCCTACGGCGAGGATCTGCGCCACCTGGCCGAACTGGCCGGCGCGACGCCGTTGCCGCGCCTGGCCCCGCACGACATCCGCCGTTTCCTCGCGGTCATGCATGGCCGCGGCTACGCCGCCGGCAGCCTGGCCCGCATCCTGTCCGGCTGGCGCGCCTACTACCGTTACCTTGCCCGCCGGGGCCA
>JBAZLW010000112.1:0-7894 GCA_041650095.1 Hydrogenophilaceae bacterium
GATCATCAGCACGAAGCTGATGCTCAACATGACGCTGAGCCCGAAGAACAGCTTGGCGTTGAAGCCGCCCAGAAAGATGATGCCCAGGGCGATGGCGACGATGACCACGAAGGCGCCGAAATCGGGTTCCAGCAGCAGCAGTGCGCCGACCATCAACATAACCCCGAACATCGGCAGGAAACCCTGCCTGAGCTCATGCATCATGGCCGCCTTGCGCACCGTGTAGTCGGCGGCGTAGATGATGGTGAACAGCTTGACGAACTCGGACGGCTGGAAGTTGCCCAGGGGACCGAGCGGTATCCAGCGCCGGCTGCCGTAGACCACCTTGCCGATTCCCGGGATCAGCACCGCGATCAGGAGGACCACACCGATCACGAATAGCCAGGGCGCCAGCTTCTGCCACAGGTTGGAGGGCAACTGGAATACTGCGTAGGCGGCGGCCAGGCCCATCACCAGGTACATGGCGTGGCGGATCAGGTAGAAGGCCGGCTGATGGCTGGCGCTCTTGGCCTCGGCGATGGCGATGGAGGCGGAATAGACCATCACCAGGCCCAACCCGAGCAGGGCGAATACCGTCCACAACAGGGCCCCGTCATAGGGCGCCAGGGCGGTGCGGCGGAGGGCGGCGTTATGGAACATGGCGCCCCCCCGCGTCCGCGTCCAGGGCCGCCACGGCGGCAATGAACACCTCGGCCCGATGGGCATAGTTGCGGAACATGTCCCAGCTCGCGCAGGCCGGCGACAGGAGCACCACATCGCCCGGCTGCGACAGTTCGTAGGCCTTGGCCACCGCCTCGGCCATGGTCTCGGCGCGGATGACCGGACAGGCGCCGGCGATGGCCGCTGCGATCTGCGGGCCGTCGCGGCCGATCTGGACCACTGCGCGGGCGTTCTTCACCGCTCCGCGCAGGGGCGCGAAATCCTGGCCCTTGCCATCGCCGCCGGCGATCAACACCACCGGTGCGGCAAAGCCCTTCAGGGCCGCCGCCGTGGCACCCACGTTGGTGCCCTTGGAATCGTCGTAGAAGGTCCGGCCGGCCACCACGGCAACCTTCTCGACCCGGTGCGCCAAGCCCTTGAATGTCTTCAAGGCTGGCAACAACCGGTCGTATGTCAGGCCGATGGCCCGGCACAGCGCCAATGCGGCCAGGGCATTGGCGGCGTTGTGCAAACCGGCGATGGGCAGATCGTCGACCGGGCACAGCGGTTGGCCGGCCTCCGCAAGCCACAGGCGACCGGCCTGATCGACCAGACCGTAGTCGCCCGCATCGAGACCAAAGCTGCGCATATCCAGGGCCGGATTGGCCATTGCCATCACCATCACATCATCCCGGTTCAGTACCTGGACGCCCGAGGTGAAGACGCGCGCCTTGGTCGCCGCATAGTCGGCCAGCGCCGAATAGCGGTCCATGTGGTCCTCGGAGATGTTCAGCACCGTGGCGGCGGCCGGCCGGAGGCTCGCCGTGGTCTCGAGCTGGAAGCTGGACAGTTCCAGCACCCAGACATCCGGCGAATCGCCATTGATCTCGCGTTCGGCCAGGGCATCCAGCACCGGCAGACCGATGTTGCCGGCCACCACGGTGTCGAGTCCGGCGGCGGCACACAGGTGGCCCACCAGGCTGGTGACCGTGCTCTTGCCGTTGGATCCGGTAATGGCGATGACCTTGCTCTTCGAGCCGGCAATGACACGGGCGAACAGTTCGACATCGCCAACGATATCCTTGCCGGCCTCGGCGGCCACACGGATTTCCGGTGTCGCCATCGCCACGCCGGGGCTGACCACCACCATCTCGGCCCAGGCGAAATCGACAGGGTCGAAACGCCCCAGGCTGAAACGCACCTCCGGGAAGGCCTCAGACAGGTGCTGGGCATGCGGTGGCTCGGCCCGGGTATCGGTGCCGCGCACCTCGGCATCGTGTTCCAGCAGCCAGCGCACGCAGGATGCGCCGGTATCGCCCAACCCCACGACCAGGGCCTTTTTGCCGGAGAGATTGAATACCGTTTTCATGTCTTCAACGCAGCTTCAACGAGGCCAGGCCGATCAGCACCAGCATCATGCTGATGATCCAGAACCGCACCACCACTTGCGTCTCCTTCCAGCCCTTCTTCTCGAAGTGGTGGTGGATCGGCGCCATCAGGAACACTCGCTTGCCGCGCAGCTTGAAAGAGCCGACCTGGAGCATCACCGAGACGGTCTCGGCGACGAACACCCCGCCCATGATGAACAGGACGATCTCCTGGCGCACGATCACCGCCACCACGCCCAGCGCGGCGCCCAGCGCCAGGGCGCCGACGTCGCCCATGAACACCTCGGCCGGGTAGGCGTTGAACCACAGAAAGGCCAGCCCCGCCCCGACCATGGCCGAGCAGAACACCACCAGTTCGCCGGCGCCCGGGATGAAGGGCAGGCCGAGGTACTTGGAGAACACCGCATGGCCGGCCACGTAGGCGAAGATGGCCAGCGCCCCGGCCACCATCACGGTGGGCAGGATGGCAAGGCCGTCGGCACCGTCGGTGAGATTGACCGCGTTGCTGGAGCCGACGATGACGAAATAGGCCAGCAGCACGAAGCCGGTCACCCCGAGCGGCATCACCGCATGCTTGAAGAAAGGCACGATCAGCTCGGTCTGGGACGGCAGGTGGGCCGACCAGGCCAGCCAGGCGGCGACCACTAGGGCGATCAACGACTGCCACAGGTATTTCCAGCGCGAGGCCAGGCCCCTGGGATTCTTTTCCACCACCTTGCGCCAGTCGTCGACCCAGCCGATGGCGCCGAAACCGAGCAGGGTGACCAGGGCAACCCAGACGTAGTGATTGGTCAGGTCGGCCCAGAGCAGGGTCGTGACGGCGATGGCGGACAGGATCAGCGCGCCGCCCATGGTCGGCGTGCCGGCCTTGACCAGATGGGTCTGTGGACCGTCGTCGCGCACCGGCTGGCCGACCTTGAGTTCGGTCAGCTTGCGGATCATCTTGGGGCCAAACATGAAGGAGAGGATCAGCGCGGTCAGCGCCGCCAGCACCGCGCGCAACGTGATGTAGCCGAACACGTTGAAGGCGCGGATATCGTGGCCCAGCCACTGGGACAAGGTCAGGAGCATGCCTGGCTCTCTATAAAGGATTGCACGACCCGTTCCATCTTCATGAATCGGGAGCCTTTCACCAGCACCGTCACGGGGTTTGTTGCCACTTGGCTACGGCCTGACGCTGCCGCGACCTTAACGCCGGCTTCGCCGGCATTAGCCTGCGCCGAAACGCTATGGCCTTCGGCCATGGCGTTTTCGATCTCCGCCAGCAGTTCCTCGATCCGCTCGAAGTGCATGGCGCCGGGGCCGAATGCCGCGACCGTCTGGAGGGTCTGCTCGCCCAGACAGAGCAGACGGTCGATGCCGGCCTGCCTGGCGGTCGCGCCGATCTCGCGATGCAGTTCCGCAGACTCGGGGCCCAATTCGCCCATGTCGCCCAGGACCAGGATGCGGCTGCCCTTCCGGGCCGCCAGCACGGCGATGGCGGCGGCGACCGAATCTGGATTGGCGTTGTAGGTATCGTCGATCAGGCGGGCGCCGAGAATGCAGGGATGCGCCTGCAGCCGACCCTTGACCCCGGCGAAGGCGGCCAGCCCGCGGGCGATGTCGGCCAGCGGGATGTCCATCACATAGGCAGCGGCGGCGGCGGCCACGGCGTTGCGGACGTTGTGCAGGCCGGGGACATTGAGCACGGCCTGCACGTCGCCAGCCGGCGTGTGCAGGGTCAACTCGGCGCCGAACTCCTGCAGCCGGCAGTCGGCGCGGACATCGCCGCGCTCGACCCCGAAGCTGACGATACGGCGGCCGTCCGCCATCTCGCGCCAGAGGTCGGCATGGGGGTCGTCGGCGTTGATCAGGGCGATGCCGTCATGCCTGAGTCCGGTGTAGATCTCGCCCTTGGCCCGCGCCACCGCCTCGACGCTGCCCAGCCCTTCCAGGTGCGCGCGCAGGGCATTATTGACCAGGGCGACGTCCGGCCGGGCAAGCCGGCTGAGGTAGGTCAGCTCGCCCGGGTGGTTCATGCCCATCTCCAGCACCGCATAGCGATGCTGCGGCGCCAGCCGGAGCAGGGTCAGCGGCATGCCGATCTCGTTGTTGAAATTGCCCCGGGTGGCCAGCACCGCGGCCTCGCCGGCATGGCCATTCAGAATCGCGGCCAGCATCTCCTTCACCGTGGTCTTGCCGTTGCTGCCGGTGATCGCCACGACTTGGGCCGGCATGGCCATGCGGTGCCAGGCCGCCAGCCGGCCCAGGCCCAGGCGGGTGTCCTTGACCACCATGGCCGGCGCGACATCAAGCCTGGCAGAGGCCTCCACCATCACTGCGGCGGCACCCTGTTCGAGCGCTTTGGCGGCATAGGCATGGCCGTCGAAACGGTCGCCGCGCAGGGCCACGAACAACGACCCGGCCGGCAGGTTGCGGCTGTCGGTCGACACGCTGGTGAATTCCACGTCCGGACCGACGGCGGAGGCTTGCAGGGCCGAAGCGGCCTCATGCAGACGCATGCTGGTACTCCTTCAGGTTTTTTTCCGCCTCGGCCACATCCGAGAACCAGCGCCGCTCGCCATGGCTTTCCTGGTAATCCTCATGGCCCTTGCCGGCGATCAGCACGACATCGCCGGCAGCGGCCATGGCGATGGCCCCGGCGATGGCGCGGGCGCGGTCGCTCTCGACCCGTTCCTGGCCGGTCATGCCGGCCCGGATCTCGGCGATGATCGCCTCGGGATCCTCGTTGCGCGGGTTGTCGCTGGTCACGATGGTGATATCGGCCAGGCGGGCCGCCGTTTCGCCCATCAGCGGACGCTTGCCCTTGTCGCGGCCGCCACCGCAGCCGAACACGCAGATCAGGCGGCGGTCAGCCAGCGGGCGCAGGGTGGCGAGGGCCTTCTCCAGGGCATCCGGGGTATGGGCGTAGTCGACCACCACGGCCGGCGCGCCGGCCGGCGCGGCGACCTTCTGCATCCGGCCGGGTGCCGGCTGCACCCCGGACAGTGCGTGCAGGGCGTCTTCGAGCGGTACGTCGCTGGCCAGCAGCGCGCCCAGGCAGGCGAGCAGGTTGTCGGCATTGAAGCGGCCCATCAGCGGAGCGTTGAGTTCGCCCTTGCCCCAGGGCGTCGCCACGCTCATCGCCAGGCCGTCCGCGGAAAGGTCCAAGCCGGACCCACGGATCTCGCCGGACGTGAAGCCGTAGCCCAGCCGCTGCACGGAACGACCGACCAGGTCCGCGTAGAGCCGCTGCCCGAGCGCGTCTTCCTGATTGAGCACCGCCCACTTCAGGTCCGGCCAGTCGAACAGGCGCGCCTTGGCGTGGGCGTAGGCCGCCATGTCGCCGTGATAGTCGAGGTGGTCGCGCGACAGGTTGGTCAGCACCGCAACGTCGAATTGCACCCCTGCGACCCGGCCCTGGTCGAGTGCATGCGAGGACACCTCCATGGCGACCCCGGCCGCACCGGCGTCGCGGTAACCGGCCAGCAGGCCCTGCAGTGTGACCGCGTCCGGGGTGGTGTGGCTGGCCCCGGCCAGTTGCTCCGGGAAGCCGTTGCCCAGGGTGCCGATCACGGCGGTCTTGCGGCCCAGCCGGCTTAGGCTCTCGGCCAGCCAGTGGCTGCACGAGGTCTTGCCGTTGGTGCCGGTGATGCCGATCATCCACAGCTTTTCCGAGGGCCGACCCCACCAGTCGGCGGCCAGACCGGCCGCTTGCTGCTTGAGGCCGGCGACCGGCCAGTTGGGCAGATCGAGGCCGGCTGGCCAGACATGGCCGGCCGGTTCCCAGACGATGCCGGCCGCGCCGGCCGCCACGGCGGCCGGGATATGCTGGCGACCGTCGTGGACCTCGCCCGGCATGGCCAGAAAGATATCGCCCGGCCGCACCCGGCGGCTGTCGGCGGTCATGCCCAGCGAATTGGGCAGGCGGACGCGGATTTCGGCGACCAGCGCACGGCTCATGTCGCTCCCTCCGAAAGGGATCCGACCATCAACTGTTTGCGCGTCGGTCGCTGGCGACATGAGCGGACGCTCGCCCCCCGCTTCGCGGGTCCCCGGTCGCTGCTCATGTCGCCTCCCCCACTACGCTGCTCGGCGTCGGCACATCTTCCAGCGGGGCGTCCGGCGAAATCGCCATGAAGCGCAGCGCACCCGCCATCACCTTGGCGAATACCGGCGCGGCCACCTGGCCGCCGTAATATTCCTTGCTGCCCGGCTCATCCAGCATCACCGCGACCACCAGCCTGGGATCGGACACCGGCGCCAGACCGACGAAGGAGGCGATGTATTTGTCTGCCGAATAGCCGCCCTTGGCGGCCTTGTGCGCGGTGCCGGTCTTGCCGGCGACCCGGTAGCCCGTCACGCGCGCCTGGGGTGCGGTGCCCCCATCCTGGGTGACTGTCTCCATCATCTCGCGCAGTTCGCGCGCGGTCTTGGCCGACATGACCCGGACCCCCAGGGCCGCATCGTTGCGCTTGAGTACGGTGAGCCTGGGCAGAATGCCGTCGTCGGCGAAGGTGCAGTAACCGCGCGCCAGTTGCAGCAGGCTGACCGAGAGGCCATGTCCGAAGGCCATGGTGGCCTTTTCGATCGGCCGCCAGGTCTCGTAGGGCCGCAGACGGCCGCCCACTTCGCCGGGGAAGCCGGACCCGGGCGGGGCGCCGAAGCCGGCCCGGGTAAGCAGCGTCCAGTAGTCCTCCGACTTCATCTCCAGGGCGATCTTGGCGGAGGCGACGTTGCTGGAGACCTTGATCAACTCCGTGATATCCACGACACCCTTGGCATGCACGTCGCTGATCCGTTTCTCGCCGACCATGAACCAGCCCGGCCCGGTATCGATTTGGGTCTTTGCAGTGATTACGCCGGCTTCCATGGCCGCAGCAACCAGGAAGGGCTTCATGGTCGAGCCGGGCTCGAAGCTGTCCGTCACCACCCGGTTGCGCGAACTCTCCCGGTTCATCGTGGCGTGGTTGTTGGGGTTGTAGGTCGGCACGTTGACCAGGGCCAGCACCTCGCCGGTGCGGGCGTCCAGCACCACCAGGGCGCCGGCCTTGGCCTTGTGTTCCGCAACCGCGGCAGCCAGTTCCCGATAGGCCAGGTATTGCAGTTGCAGGTTGAGGCTGAGGGTCAGGTCCTGGCCGTGCTTGGGCGCGCGCTGCTGGTCCAGCACCTCGATGATGTTGCCGAGCCGGTCACGCACCACGCGCTTGGCACCCGGCTTTCCGGCCAGCCAGGATTGGTAGGCGTATTCCAGGCCTTCCAGGCCCTTGTCGTCGACCCCGGTCACGCCGAGCACCTGTCCCATCACCTCGCCGGCCGGATAGTAGCGACGGAATTCCGGCATCGAATAGACGCCCTTGATATTCAGCGCCATGACCGCGGCAGCCACCTCGGGCGGCAACTGGCGCCTCAGATAGACGAAGGCCTTGCCCTTGTCCTTGAACACGGACCGCAAGGCGTCCGGCTCTACCCCCAGCCGGCTGGCCAGGGCCTGTATCTGGCGCGGTGCGGCCTCGGCCTCGCGTGGATTCAGCCAGACCGATTCCACCGGGGTGCTGATGGCCAGCGGGTCACCACGGCGGTCGGTGATCATGCCGCGGTGGGCAGGAATCTCGACGATCCGCTGGACGCGCAGTTCGCCCTGCTTGTTGAGGAAATCGTTCTGCCAGCCCTGCAGATACGCGGCGCGCGCGGTGAGTGCGGCAAAGCCGCCAAAGATCAGCGCCATGACGAAACGCATGCGCCAGCGCTGCAGGTCCCGCGGCATCAGGCCCTTGCGGCTCATGGCCGGTCCCCTATGGCACTTTCAGGCGCTACCGAACCAGTGTCCTCGGCCTTGATCACCTGGATGTGCTTCAGGTCCGGCACCGACATGCGCAACTGGCCGC
>JBAZLW010000113.1:0-7797 GCA_041650095.1 Hydrogenophilaceae bacterium
TGGCTGATCTACGGCATCCCGTTGCTGCTGATCGCCCCGATCCTGGGCGTGCAGTTCGCCCTGCCGGCCGACGCCATCGGCGTCCTGATGCTGTCGCTCCTGATCGGCAGTCCGGTACTGTCGCTGCTCGGCAGCGTCGGCGCCGCACTGACCTTGGGCTTGCGCGGAGGAGGGGTATTGTTGACGTTGTTGATCCTGCCCTTGTATGTTCCGGCCCTGATCTTCGGCGCCGGCGCCGTCGACAGCGCCCTGGCCGGCCTCGGGGCCGAGGCCAACCTGTCCCTGCTGGCGGCCTTCATGGTGATGACACTGCTGGTGTCCCCCTGGGTGACCTCGGCCGCCCTCAAAGTTTCGATCGAGTGAACATGTCCATAGCCATCTTCAAATACGCCGCGCCGATGAATTTTTACCATCTGGCCGGCCGCATGATTCCCTGGTTCGCCTGGAGCGCCGCCCTGCTGACCGTGATCGGCCTGTATATCGCCTTCTTCGTGGCGCCGACCGATTTCCAGCAGGGCGAGGCCTACCGGGTCATCTTCATCCACGTCCCGGCGGCCTGGATGTCCATGTTCATCTATCTGGTGATGGCCTTCTGGTCGGCCGTCGGCCTGGCCTGGAATACTAGGCTGTCGTTCATGATGTCGCGCGCCCTGGCGCCCACCGGGGCGGTCTTCGCCTTCCTGTCGTTGTGGACCGGCGCGCTCTGGGGTAAGCCGATGTGGGGCGCCTGGTGGGTGTGGGATGCCCGCCTGACCTCATCGCTGATCCTGTTCTTCCTCTACGTCGGTATCATGTCGCTCTGGTCGGCCATCGACGATCCGCGCCGGGGCGACAAGGCCGGCGCGCTGCTCACCCTGATCGGCGCCGTCAACGTGCCGATCATCTATTTCTCCGTGAAGTGGTGGAACACCCTGCACCAGGGTTCCACCATCAACATGACCAAGGCGCCCTCGATGGCCTCGATCATGCTGATCGGCATGCTGGTGATGGTCTTCGCGGTCTGGTTCTATGCCATCGCGATGTCACTGATCCGGGTGCGCGGCATCATCCTGGAGCGGGAACGCCAGACCGAATGGGCGGCCGAGATACTGGAGGGCAAGGCATGATGTGGGCTAGCTGGGGCGAGTTCTGGGCCATGGGCGGCTATGGCCTCTATGTATGGGGTTCCTACGGGGCCGCATTTATTCTCATATTGATTGAAATCATTTCGCTCAAACGTGGTCAGAAGCAGACTTTGCAACGCCTCAAGCGGATGAAAACCTGGGAATCGGAATGAAATCGCGCAACAAGAAACTGCTCGCCATCGGCCTCGCCGTCATCGGTCTGGCCATCATCGCCATGCTGGTAATGAACGCATTCAAGAAAAACCTGGTGTTCTTCTTCTCGCCCACCCAGGTGGCGGCAGGCGAGGCGCCCAAGGACCGGGCCTTCCGGATCGGCGGCCTGGTCGAGGCCGGCAGCGTGAAGCGTTCCGCCGACGGCATGTTGGCCAGCTTCGTGGTCACCGACACCGCCAAGTCGGTCACCGTCGAGTACAGCGTCAAGGAATATGGCCCGCTGCCCGACCTGTTCAAGGAGGGCAAGGGGGTCGTGGCCGAGGGTCGGTTGACTGAAAACGGCCAGTTCAGCGCCACCCAGGTTCTCGCCAAGCACGACGAAAACTATATGCCGCCTGAGGCTGCGCATGCTCTGGAGCAGGCGGCCAAGGCACAGCAGACGCTGGCCCAATAACACCATAAAGTCATACCTGAGGAGATACGATGATCCCCGAAATCGGCCAATTCGCCCTGATCCTTGCCCTGTTGCTGGCATTGGCACAGGGCATCCTGCCCATCATTGGCGCCCATCGCGGCAATGCCACCCTGATGGCCGTGGCGCGCCCGGCCGCCCAAGGCCAATTCGTCTTCGTGGCGATCGCCTTCGGTTGCCTGGCCTATTCCTTCCTGACCAACGACTTCACGGTCGAGAACGTCGCCCGCAACTCCTTCTCGCAACTGCCGCTGATCTACCGCTTCACCGCCACCTGGGGCTCGCATGAGGGCTCCATCCTGCTGTGGACCCTGGTGCTGGCGTTCTGGACCGTCGCCGTCACGGTATTCAGCCGGCATCTGCCGGAGGACATGGCGGCCCGGGTGATCGGCGTCATGGGCCTGGTCAGCGTCGGTTTCCTGGCCTTCATCCTGGTCACATCCAGCCCGTTCACGCGCATCTTCCCGGCGCCGATGGACGGCAACGACATGAACCCGCTCCTGCAGGACCCGGGCATGGTGTTCCACCCGCCCATGCTGTACATGGGCTATGTCGGCTTCTCGGTGGCCTTCGCCTTCGCCATCGCCGCCCTGCTGTCGGGCCGCTTCGACGCCGCCTGGGCGCGCTGGTCGCGGCCGTGGACCACGGTGGCCTGGGTGTTCCTGACCATCGGCATCACCGCCGGCAGTTGGTGGGCCTACAACGAACTGGGCTGGGGCGGTTGGTGGTTCTGGGATCCGACCGAGAACGCCTCCTTCATCCCCTGGCTGGCCGGCACTGCCCTGATCCACTCCCTGGCGGCGACCGAAAAGCGCGGCGCCTTCAAGGGCTGGACCGTGCTGCTGGCGATCCTGGCCTTCTCGATGAGCCTGCTCGGCACCTTCCTGGTCCGATCCGGCGTGCTGTCGTCGGTGCATGCCTTCGCCACCGACCCGACCCGCGGCATCTTCATCCTCGGCTTCCTCGGCGTGGTGATCGGCGGTTCGCTGGTCCTCTATGCCATCCGGGTGCCCAAGATGGAGAGCGGCGGCAGCTTCAGCTGGTTCTCGCGCGAGTCCATGCTCTTGGTCAACAACGTCGTGGTGGTCGCCGCCCTCGGCTCGGTCCTGCTCGGCACCCTGTATCCCCTGTTCATGGATGCCCTGGGCATGGGCAAGATCTCGGTCGGCCCGCCCTACTTCAATGCGGTCTTCGTGCCGCTGATCGCGCCGGCCATGTTCCTGGCCGGGATCGGCCCGCTGGTGCGCTGGAAACAGGCCAGCCTGCCCGACCTGGCCAAGCGCCTGCGCATCGCCTTCTTCGTCGCCGTGGCCAGCGCGCTGCTGCTGCCGTTGGTCGCCGGCGGCTTCAACTGGATGGCCAGCGTCGGCATTGCCCTGAGCCTCTGGATCGTCTTCACCGTGATGATCGGTTTCGTCGAACGGCTGAAGCATGAACCCGGCAACAAGCTGGCCGCGTTGTGGAAACTGCCGCGCGGCTTCTGGGGCATGCAACTGGGTCACTTCGGCCTGGCCTGGGTCGTCGCCGGCATCGCCCTGGTCTCGGCCTACGAGACCGAGCGCAACGTCAAGATGAACGTCGGCGACAACGTCGAGATTGCCGGCTACACCATGACCTTCCAGGGCGTGGTGATGCACGACGGACCCAACTACCGGGCCGCACGGGGCACCCTCGATGTCAGCAAGGACGGCAAGCCGGCCTTCGTACTGCACCCGGAAAAGCGGATCTACAACGCCTCCGGCATGCCGATGACCGAGGCCGCCATCGATTATGGCTTCAGCCGCGACGTCTACGCCGCACTGGGTGAGGAACTCGGCCCCAACGAGTGGACTGTGCGGGTGTTCTACAAGCCCTTCATCGGCTGGATCTGGGTGGCCGGGGGCCTGCTCGCCCTGGGCGGCACCCTGGCGGCATTCGACCGGCGCTACCGGATCGCCATGAAGAAGGCGGCCGAGCCGGCCAAGGCCAAGGGTGTGGCGGTCGAGGGGGCCAAGGCATGAAGCGCTGGTTGCCCCTGATCATCTTTGCGGCCCTGGGCGGTTTCTTCTACATCGGCCTGCATCTGGACCCGCGCGAAGTACCGTCGCCCTTCATCGGCAAGCCGGCGCCGGCGTTCATGTTGCCGGTGATCGGCCAGCCCGGCGTGACCTTCTCCCCGGAGCAGAACAAGGGCAAGGTCTGGCTGCTCAACGTCTGGGCGCCCTGGTGCGTCGCCTGCCGCCAGGAACACGGCGCGCTGATGCAACTGGCCCAGGCCGGCGTGCCCATCTACGGCCTCAACTGGAAGGACAAGGACCGCGAGGCCGAGTCCCTGCTGGCCCAGAAAGGCAGCCCGTATACGGTCTCGGTGGACGACCTGGATGGTCGGGTTGGCATCGACTATGGAGTCACCGGCACCCCTGAGACCTTCGTCATCGACAAAGGCGGGATCATCCGGATGAAGCACATCGGCCCGATCAACGCCGACAACTGGCAGGCGAAGTTCGAGCCCCTGCTGAAGGAGTTGAACCAATGAAGCGGCTGTTTATGGTGTTGTTCGCCAGCCTGGTCATGCCGGTCTGGGCCGGCGATGCCGTGCCGGTGGGCGAGGATCCGGCCATCGAGGCGCGCATGGTCAATTTGGCGACCGAACTGCGCTGTCTGGTCTGCCAGAACGAATCCCTGGCCGGTTCCCATGCCGAGCTGGCGGAAGACCTGCGGCGCGAGATCCGCGACCAGATGAAGCAGGGCAAGAGCGACAAGGAAGTGGTCACCTACCTGACCGACCGTTACGGCGACTTCGTGCTCTACCGCCCGCCTTTCCGCAGCTATACCCTGCTGCTCTGGCTGGGGCCGGTGGTCTTCCTCGGCATTGGCGGTGTGGCCTGGTTCCTGACCCTGCGCCGTCGCCGTTCCCTCAAGGCGACCGATCAGGTCAGTGCGGCCTCGCTGAAACAGGCTGCCGATCTGCTGGACGAAAAACAAGATTGAACACCCATGCCGTCATTCCCGCGCAGGCGGGGATGACCAAATCAGTTTGAGGAGTCCCGATTGAATTCCACCACTACATTTCTGGTCATCGCCGCCGTCCTGGTCGCGGTCGCCCTGGCCTTCCTGCTGCCGCCGCTGCTGCGCAACCGTCGGGCGACCATCAAGGCCGGCCGGCGCAGCATCAACATTGCGGTCTACCGGGACCAGATGAGGGAAATGGCGGTCGACCATGAAAATGGTCTGCTTAACGACGACCAGTTTGACCTGGCCAAGCAGGATCTGGAGGCCCGCCTGGCCCAGGATGCCATCGACAGCGACGAGGATGTCCAGCCGGTCCGCCGGGGTGGCCGCGTGCTCGGTTTTACGCTGGCCGTCCTGCTGCCCCTGACCGCTTTCGGCCTTTATTACCAACTTGGCAACCCGGCTGCCATCAACGCCGTTGCCGAGGCGCAGGCCAACCCCGCCGGTGCGCCGGGCCAGCACGACATCACCAAGCTGATCCAGCAGGTCGAGGAAAAGACCCAGTCCGACCCGAACAACGCCGAGGCCTGGGCCATCCTGGCCAAGACCTATGCCGCGGTGGGGCGCTGGCCCGAAGCCCTGGGGGCCTATGAAAAGGCCTTCGCCCTCAAGCCCGACGCGCCGGCGATCATGACCGGCTATGCCGAGGCGTTGGCCATCGGCAACAACCGAGTGTTGCAGGGCAAGCCGATGGAACTGGTGCTCAAGGCGCTGGAACTGGACCCTGAGGACATCAAGGGACTGGAGCTGGCCGGCATCGCCAACTTCCAGGAAAAAAACTATGCCAAGGCTTCCTATTACTTCAAACAGTTGCTCAAGCTGGTGCCGGCCGAATCGCCCTATGCCCAGGACATCGTCGAGGCCCAGAAGGAGGCCAAGCGCCTGGCAGAAGGCGGCCCGGCCGCCCTGGACAACCTGAGCGACCCGGCTCAGAGCGCCGACAAACCGGCCGCTGCCGGCAGCGCCATCAGTGGCCTGGTTGACATCGCGCCGGCCCTGAAGGCCAGGATAAAACCGCAGGACGTGGTCTTCCTGTTCGCCCGTTCCGGCAAGGGTGGCGCGCCGGTCGCGGTGATCCGCGGCAGTGCCGGCAACTTTCCGCTCGAGTTTGAACTCTCCGACGCCATGGCCATGAGCCCGGACAACCGGCTGTCCAGCCTCAAGGAAGTCACCTTGGTCGCGCGGGTTTCCAAATCGGGTGAAGTCACGGCCGCCCCCGGCGATCTGGAAGGCAGCCTGACCAACGTCAAGGTCGGCGCCAAGGGCGTCAAGCTGGTGATCGACACGGTGCGCAACTAACCGGTAGACATAGCCGGTCTTGTCGTTGGCGCCGCTGCTGGCTGGCCCCCTATTGGGCGTACTTCAGCAGGTCCAGCAGCGGCCCCAGATGCTTCTCGTAGCGCCGCCAGCGGTCCTTGGAGGTCTTGTAGATCGGCTGCCGGACCTGCCATTTGCTTGGGGTGAATACGGTGCGTTCCTGCTTGTGGAAGTCTAGTTGGCCGGGTTCCCAGTCCAGACCCAGGAAGGTCATCAGCTTTTTCGATTCGCCCTCGACGTCGTCGACCAGGGCCTCATACTGCAAGTCGTAGAGCGTTCCCGGCGGCAATACGGCGCGCCAGTGGGCCATCAGACGCTGATACTGTTCGTAGAATACAACCAGGCCGTCGAGGTCCCATTTGTAGGCTTGCGAATCGTCGAAATCCTGGAAATAGATCGACAGGCAGGCATCGATTGGGTGGCGGCGGCAATGCACGATCCTGGCGTTGGGGAATACGGCGTGGATTGCACCGATATTCAGAAAATTGAGCGGCTGTTTGTCGATGATGTGCGCAGCCGAGTCGGAATGCTGGCGCATCAGGGCAAGGTAGCCTGCAGCCAATTGTCTTGCCAGCTCGGGATCATACGACTCCATGGTGGTTGGCCCAAGTCGGCCCCAGAAGTCCATTTCGCCTGCCCCGGCCACCTGTGAGTGGCTGCTGATGATTTGTTCGGTCAGCGTGGTGCCGGAACGAGGTGTGCCGACGATCAGGATGGGCAGGTTCGAGTCGCTGCCAGCCGCCAAGCCGTCCAGCCGCTCGGCAGAATAGCATTCGATGAGTTTGCTGGCCTGGTCTTGCAATGTCACCGGGTTGAAGCTCACTTGCTTGCGTACGCTATCGTTCGCCGCCTTGTAGCGGGCGAAAGACCGGTCGTAGTCGGCTAAATCCGAGTAGATCTTGCCAAGTGCGAATCCCATCCGACGCTGCAGGGCCGCATCCTCGGTCAGAAACTGCTCCATGCGCCGGATCAATCCGGCATCGTCCGGGTTGAATTTGTGCGCTGCGGCCAGATCGAGGTAGGGTGCAGCGTCGATGGGGTCGGTACTGATGGCCTGCCTGAGCCAGCGCTCGGCCTCAGCCATGTTGCCGGCCTTCATTTCGGTCTGGCCGAGATCGAGCAGTAGCGGGCCAAGCACAGCGCTGTCGGTGGTCTCGGTCAGTGCCTGCTGGATGAGGGCCTCGGCGGCGTCCGCCTGGCCTTGGGCACGCGTTATCAGGCTGCGCATGAGGGTCAGACGGACCTGCTCGGAACCCCGAGCCTCGATCTGGCCAAGCAGGCCGGCGGCCTGTTCAAGTTCGCGGTTCAGATAATGCGCCTTGGCCAGGTTGATCCGAACGTCGCTGTCTTTGGGCGCCAGACGCAAGGCTTCTGCATAAGAGTGGACGGCCTCGTGTGGCTTGTCCATCAGCATCTGGAGCGCGCCGAGGTTGCACCAGGCTTCGACGAATGAAGGATCGAGGCTGGCCGCCTTGGCGAAGGCACGTTCGGCCGCGACCCGATTTGCATTGATCGGCCGGTCAGCCAGCACCTGGCCGTGGAAATTGTGCAGGCGCGAATCCGCCGGGTTGATCGCGAGTGCGCGAGTGATGTATTGAACCGCCGCCTCGTGACGGCCACGGCCATGCAGGGCCATCCCCTTGATGCCCAGCAGGGTGGCATTGGTTGGCGCGAGGGCGAGGGCCTGGTCGATCAGCCGGTCGGCGCCGACGGCATCGCCCTGCTGCAGCCGTGTCACCG
>JBAZLW010000114.1:0-7745 GCA_041650095.1 Hydrogenophilaceae bacterium
GGCGAGCCGGAGCGGATTCCGATCGACGAGGCGCATCCCCAGCGGCCCATCAATCCGTATGGCCGGACCAAACTGATGATCGAGCAGGCCCTGGCCGATTACGCCGCCGCCTACGGTTTGCACAGTGTCAGCCTGCGCTACTTCAACGCCGCTGGCGGCGATCCGCAAGGCCGGGTAGGCGAACGTCACGACCCGGAAACCCACCTGATTCCGCTGGTGTTGGCCGAGGCCCTGAGGTTGCAACGGGGCGGTGAGCCGTCGGCGACCAGACTACAGGTATTCGGGACCGACTTCCCGACGACCGATGGCAGTTGTATACGCGACTACATCCATGTCACCGATCTGTGCAGCGCGCATCTTCGGGCGGCGGAAGGGCTGCTGTCCGGCAAGCTGGCCGGCGCCAACTACCTGAATCTGGCCAATGGCGGGGGCTTCAGTGTTCTGGAGGTGATCGAGGCATGCCGGAAAGTGACCGGTCAGCCCGTCCAATACCGGATTTGTCCGCGCCGGGCCGGTGATCCGGCGGCATTGGTGGGTGATGCCGGCCGGGCGGCCGAGGTGCTTGCCTGGCAGCCGAGATATCGACAGCTTGAAACCATGATCGAGACGGCCTGGACCTGGCTGAACAGGTGATCCGAGGCAGGTGCCGCCGGGCGGTGATTCACTTCAGCTCGACTATCTGGGCTGTGGTGTACCGGATCCTGTTGGCAAGCAGATACAGGCCGGTGAAACGCTCTCCCAGGTAGCCTATGTAGCGGTACGGCTGATAGCGTGCCCCGGGTTCCTGGTCGGGAATCCCGATCTTGTCGAACACGCGATCGAGCACGCGAAACAGGCTGGCACAGTAATCCCTGAAGACGTCGGCACGTGCCACGAGCATATTGCCGGGGTAGAAGCGCGTCTCCAAATCGATGGTCCGGGCGATGTCGCCGAATTCTTCATGACAGGCGGCAACGAATTCCGCCCAGCCAATCTTGTCATGGGCTTGGAGGTAGGCTTCGGCAACGGACGGATATTGCTGAACGGGCTGCGGCACCACCAACTCGTAGTGCTCGAGCAAGGCAGTCAGTCGCTGGTGTTGTTCCGGCGCGGCCAAAAAGGCCAGCATCTCGGGAGTGGCCTCAGTCTTGACGATCGGCTGGTGGCTGATCGTGGGGCCGCGTTTGCGCCGGAATGACAAAAACCGGCGCGGCGGGGCCGGGATCGGGACCGGCAGGAACGAGAACAGCCGCCGGTAATGGCACAAGCCGATATAGGGATCCTGGCAGTTCTTCCACAGCCAGTAAGTGGCCGTCAATTCGCAATAAATGCGGTTCTTGACTGAGATGTTGTCGCCCGTGGCGTCCGTGAGCCTTACCGGGTCACCGATGTGGCCCCCCAGGCCTATCGGTATCAACCAGTCGGCAACGGGAACTTCGGCTTCCTTATGGATCGCTGTATAGATCGACATTGGTCAGGCAGACGACTGCAACGAAATCGGGTTTTCCCGCTGGGGGCGGACATGAAAGTGTATTGATAGCCAGACACAGGGCGCGACGGCTTGATTGGCGGAGACGGAGAGATTCGAACTCTCGGTCCAGTTTTTCACCGGACTCTCCCTTAGCAGGGGAGTGCCTTAAGCCTCTCGGCCACGTCTCCGTACTCTGTCCCCCGGCAAGCCGGTCTCAAGAGGCCGCGAAGGATACCTGTGCAGCCTCTAAAAATCAATGAAAAATCAGGTGGCGGTCGGTTCCTTGTGGCTCCGGCCGCTCGCTGACGCGGGCTTGGCTTCGATCAGCCGATGTTGGCCTTCGCCGAAACTTCGTTTTCCAGTTCGAAGGCCTGGTGCAAGGTGCGCACCGCCAGTTCCATGTACTTGTCGTCCAGGACCACGGAGATCTTGATCTCCGAGGTGGAGATCATCTGGATGTTGATGTTCTCGGCGGCCAGGGCCTTGAACATCTTGCTGGCGACCCCGGCGTGGGTTCGCATGCCGACGCCGACGATGGAGACCTTGGCGATCTTGTCGTCGCCGATGACTTCGCGGGCGCCGATGGCCGACTTGACCATATCCAGTACATCCAGCGCCTTCTTCATCTCGCTGCGGTGCACGGTGAAGGAGAAGTCGGTGGTGCCGTCGTGGCCGACGTTCTGTACGATCATGTCGACATCGATGTTGGCGTCGGCGATGGGGGCCAGGATGTGGCCGGCGACGCCGGGCTTGTCGGGTACGCCCAGGATGGTGAGCTTGGCTTCGTCGCGGTTGAAGGCGATGCCGGAGATGATGGCTTGTTCCATGGAATCTTCCTCGAAAGTGATCAGGGTGCCTTCGCCTTCGTCCTCGAAGCTAGACAGCACCCGCAATTTGACCTTGTACTTGCCGGCGAACTCGACCGAGCGGATCTGCAGCACCTTGGAGCCCAGGCTGGCCAGTTCCAGCATCTCCTCGAAGGTGATGGTGTCGAGCTTGCGGGCCTCGGGCACGATGCGCGGGTCGGTGGTGTAGACGCCGTCGACATCGGTGTAGATCTGGCATTCATCGGCCTTGAGGGCTGCCGCCATGGCCACGCCGGTGGTGTCGGAGCCGCCCCGGCCGAGGGTGGTGATGTTGTTGTCGGCATCGACGCCCTGGAAGCCGGCCACGACGACGACATGGCCGCTGTCGAGCGCGGCGCGCATGGCCCTGTCGTCGATGTCCTCGATGCGGGCCTTGGTAAAGGCGCTGTCGGTGCGCAGGGGGATCTGCCAGCCGGTGAAGCTCTTCGCCTTCAGACCGAGGTCCTTGAGGGCCATGGCCAGAAGGGCGATGGTGACCTGCTCACCGGTGGAGACCAGGACATCCAACTCGCGCGGGTCCGGTTCCTTGTTGATTTCCTTGGCCAGGGCAATGAGCCGGTTGGTCTCGCCGGACATGGCGGAGAGGACCACCACGACCTGATGGCCCAGCATCTTGAATTTGGCCACCCGTTCCGCCACGTTGCGGATGCGCTCGATCGATCCGACCGAGGTACCGCCGTATTTCTGCACGATCAGTGCCATGATTTCCTGTTAATAGCCTGAAAAGTCGCACATTTTACAGGAGTCGCCGAAATCTTGGCGGTTGAAACTTAAACCTATCGCCCTTAGTCTTACGGCTGTCTTCAACTCGAAGGAATTAATCAGCTATGCAACCCCAAATGACCGGTTACAACAGCACCGTCAGCCTCGGTGCCGAGCGCAACAAGGTTCTGCGCAATACCTACATGCTGCTGGGCATCTCCCTGGTACCCACGGTGATCGGCGCCCTGGTCGGCATGAGCATGAACTTCGCCTTCATGGCCCAGCATCCCATCATGTATTCGCTGGGCGCCTTCGCCGTGATGATGGGCATGTTCTTTGCCATCTCCGCCAGCCGCAACAGCGGCCTCGGCGTGGTCCTGCTCCTGGCCCTGACCGGTTTCATGGGCCTGATGCTCGGCCCCATCCTGCAAATGGCCCTGGGCTTCTCCAATGGCGGCCAGATCGTCGGCCTGGCGGCAGGTGGTACGGCAGCGATCTTCATGGTCCTGGCCGGCATCGCCACCACCAGCAAGCGCGATTTCAGCTTCATGGGCAAGTTCCTGATGGTCGGCATCGTGCTGCTGATCCTGGCTTCGCTGGCCAACATGTTCTTCCAGATCCCGGCCATGGCCTTGACCCTGTCCGGCGTCGCGGTGCTGCTGTTCTCCGGCTTCATCCTGTACGACGTCAGCCGGGTGGTGAACGGCGGCGAGACCAACTACGTGATGGCCACCCTGGCGATCTATCTCGACATCTACAACCTGTTCGTCAACCTGTTGCAGATCCTGATGGCGCTGATGGGCCAGCGCGACTAGGTTCGCGCCCACCGGTGAAAAGGCGGCCGAGGCCGCCTTTTTTATTTCTGCCCGGACTGACTTCAGCCTTCCGGATCCGGTACGAACCGGCCGGGGAAGGGTTGCGGTTCGTGCCAATAGGGGCGAGGCGGACGAGGCTTGCGAATCACGCCCTGGGCGATGAGGTTGGCGCGGCTGTCATAGCGCACGCTGATCACTTCATTGGGGGATTCGTCGGCGCGCTCGAAATCGGTGTATTGCGTGGGGGCGTATTCACGCTGGCCGTGGCCGGTGCCCAGGCGTTCCTGGCGCATGGCCTTGGCAGCGGGGGCGGCCGCATCGGCGGAATTGCCGGCGGCCCGACCCTCCGCCCGGGCGCTGGCAGCAGACTCCTCCAAGTATGACAGCGCCGGTTGCGGCGACCGTACCTTCTCACGGAACACCGCGGCGCCGATCACCCCCACGTTCTCCGGACGATCGGTACGCGCGGCGTAGGAGTCCGGCAGGGCGGTGAAGTAGAACTGCGCCACCTCGCGCAGGCTCTTGCGCCAGCCGGCGATTTCGACCCGGCTCCAGGGGTCCAGGACATAGCCCGTCTGGTTCGCTGCGGCGGTTTCTCCGGACACGGCATTCACGCCGTCGACCGACAGCACCACCAGCAACCGCTGGCCGGTGCGGTTGCGCAGCCGCACGGCGTAGCGGTCGCCTGGATGGCCGGCGACATAGTCCTGGCCAGTGTGGCGGTAGGGCGTCAGCACCTCGCCCGTGGCGCGATTGACGATCTCCAGGTCGAGCAGGCGTCCTGCCTGGGCGGGCAGGCAGGTGGCCAGAAGGGCAATAAACAGGATCAGGAAACGTGCAAGCATGATGTACTCCTAAGTGTTTGAGGAAGGACATCTGCATGAACGCCGCAGTCAGGGAAACGGGGTTAAGGTTTTTTCAGGTCATCCGGTAACGGGTACTCCGGGTACTGCCGGCGCAGTCCCTGGAGGGCCTTTCGGGCTTCTTCGGCGCGCCCTTCGCGTAACAGGCGGCGGATCTCCCGCACCCGTTCTTCCGGCCCTGAGACGGCGGCATGGTCTGCCTCGATCATGCCTGTTTCCCGGGCGGACTCCGGTGCAGCCGTTTGCGCCTTGGCCGCGGCACCGAATGTGGGCGACGCTTCCACCGCAACACTGCCTGCCGCGGCCGCATTGCGGCTTTCCGCCGTGGGTGTGGCTTGCCTCGTCGCCTGTTGGGCTGGGAAAGGGGTGGCCCCGGGCGTGACAACGGCGGGTGCCGCCGCCTCTTCGGCGCGAGCGGGGCCAGGCCGTGCAGCGGCTGCGCCGGAGGTAAGCTCGCGCTGGGCGGATGAGGCGATGTGCTCGGCCTCGGCCTTTGCCTGCGGTGCGGAGTCGTTCATGGCCAGGGAGGGTGTTTCCGCGGGCAGACCCTCCAACTGCGGTGCCTGCCGCGGCATGTACAGGTTCAGGGTCACGGCCAGGACCAGTACGGCGGCGGTGGACAGGGGGATGGCCCAGGCGAACCAGCGCGAACGCCCGCGCCGCTTCGGTGCCACGGCCGCCCGCGCCGCGGTCAGGATACGGTCGTCCAGGGGCTTGGGCGGCTCGGCCTGCGAGGCCTCCCGGTATGCCCTGCTCAGCATGGGATCGCGTTCTTCCATCAGCTCATCCTGTTCATCTCAAATCCGCCAGGGCCTGGCGCAGACGGCCCAGGGCATAGCGCAGGCGGCTCTTTGCCGTTTCCCGGCCGACGCCCGTCGCGGCGGCGATCTCTTCCAGGCTCATGCCGCTCTCCTCGGCCAGCAGGAAGGCCTCACGCTGCGGCTCGGGCAGGGTGGCCAGGGCCGCCAGTATGTGCCGCGCGGCCTCGCGGCGCTCCAGCATGGCCGGGGGCGTGTCCTGTGCCGGTGCGGCCAGCGTATCGGCGTCCTCGGGGTCGTCGTACAGGTCGACCCGGTTTCTTCCCTGGGCGCGGTAATGATCCATCAGCCGGTTGTGGGCGATGCGGAACAGCCAGGTGGCGAATCGTGCCGTGACCTCGTAATGCTCTCGGGCGCGTACCACCCGCATCCATACATCCTGGAACAGTTCATCCGCCTGACCCGCGGCCTGGTGCGCCAGGTAGCGGTACATGGGCCCGCGCCAACGGCCGTACAGCGTCTCGAATGCCGCCGCGTCGCCGTCGCGATAGGCCAGCATGAGGGCCTCGTCGGTGCGGGGGTCGTCCATGGTTGTAAACGCGTGTCGAGACGGAATGGGGTTGGCGTCAGGCAGATTCTAGCCCTTGCTTTGCCTGGGCAGACCGGAATTCTGACCTGTACGGCGGCGACCGCTTGAGTTAAACCGGTCCGACAACCTCGTCACTGTCTGGCAGTGGTTCAGGTGAAATTCCGGCTGACTGCTTCTCGAACAGGGCGATGCTCTCGACGTGGGCGGTGTGCGGGAACATGTTGGCCACCCCGGCCGCCCGCAGGCGATAGCCCTTCACATGCACCAGCACCTCGGCGTCGCGCGCCAGGGTGGCCGGGCTGCACGAGACGTAGACGATGCGCGACGGGCCGCTGCCGTCCTCGGGCAACGACTTCACCAGTTCGATGGCACCGTCGCGCGGCGGGTCGACCAGCCATTTGTCGAAATGGCCCAGCGCGGCGAGGATCTCCGGGGCCATCTCGAACAGGTTCATGACCTGATAGCGGGTCAGGTGGTCGAGGCCGTTCAGGCGGGCGTTCTCCAGGGCCCGGCTGACCAGGGCCGAACTGCCCTCGATGCCGAGCACCCGGGCGCCGCGCCGGGCGATGGGCAGGGTGAAGTTGCCCAGGCCACAGAAGAAGTCGGCGATCTCCTCGCCCGGCTGCGGGTCGAGCATGCGGATGGCACGCCTGACCAGCATGCGGTTGACGCCGTGGTTGACCTGGGTGAACTCGGTCGGCTTGAACGGCATGCTGAGGCCGAATTCGGGCAGGCTGTAGCTGAGCGTGGCGGCGTCGAGCGGGTGGAAGGGGTGGGCGGTGTCGGGCCCTTTCGGCTGCAGCCAGACTTGTACCCGGTGGCTGTCGGCGAAGGCGCGCACCTTGTCCTCGTCCTCGGGCGTCAGCGGTTCCAGGATACGGAACACCAGCACCGCAACCGTGTCGCCGACGGCGACCTCGATCTGCGGCAGGCGGTCGCGGATGGCCAGGCTGGCGACCAGGGCACGCATGGCCGGGAGCATCCGGCCGATCCTGGGCGGCAGCACCTCGCAGCCGTGCATGTCGGCGACGTAGCTGCTGCGGCGCTCGTGGAAGCCGACCAGGACGCCACCCTTCTTGGCGACGTGGCGCACCGACAGGCGCGCCTTGGTGCGGTAGCCCCAGGTCGGGCCGTGGATGGGCGAGAGCATGGCCTCCGGCTTTACCTTGCCGATGTGCGTGAGGCAGTCTTCCAGGACGCGCTGTTTGGCGGCGACCTGGGCCGATTCGTGCAGATGCTGGTGGGTGCAGCCGCCGCAGACGCCGAACCACTGGCAGCCGGGCTTGACCCGGGTTGCGCTGGTGCGGACGATGCGCTCGACCTGGGCCTGCTCGTAGTTATCCTTCTTGCGGTAGGGCGATGCGTCGACGATCTCGCCGGTCAGGGCGCCGTCGACGAAGATGGCCTTGCCTTCATGGTGGGCGACGCCGCGGCCGTCGTGGTCGAGCGATTCGATGGTCAGCCGGTAGCTCATGCCCACGCCTCCAAAAACTGTTTCCAGTGCGGTGCATCGACGGCGGTGAGGGTGGTGCGCACCAGTTCGATCTCACGTTCGTACTGCTCGCGGGTGAGTGCGCCGCGCATCAGCTGGAAGCGCAGGTAGACCAGGTAGGTGTTGACCGCGTCGGTCTCGCAATAGTCGCGGATGTCGGCGATCTGGCCGGCTTGATAGGCGTCCCAGACCTTGCTGCCGTCCATGCCC
>JBAZLW010000115.1:0-7694 GCA_041650095.1 Hydrogenophilaceae bacterium
TGAAGCGGCGCTTCGCCATGCCTACGGGATGGGGACCTGCAACAGGATGCGCGCGGCCCAGAATTCGTTGCCGGCGGTGACCCCGGGCGCGGGCCGCAGCCGGTGCGCGACGACCCCCGGCAGGACCGCCTGGACATCCTCGGGCTGCACGAAGTCGCGTCCGGCCAGGTAGGCCCAGGCCTGGGCGGCGTGCTTGATGGCCAGGCCGCCGCGCGGGCTGAGGCCTTCGGCGAAGCTGGCATTCTGCCGGCTGGCCTGGATGATGGCCTGCAGGTAATCGAGCAGGGCGTCCGCGACCCTGACCGTGCGCACGGCCTGCTGCATGGCAACGAACTGGGCCGGGGCGAGCGCCGGTTCCAGGTTGGCCAGCAGGTCGCGCCGGTCCTGTCCGGCCAGCAGGTCGCGTTCCGCCGCCGGGTTGGGGTAGCCCAGGGACAGGCGCATCAGGAAGCGGTCCAGTTGCGACTCCGGCAGCGGGAACACGCCGACCTGGTCGGTCGGGTTCTGGGTCGCGATGACGAAGAACGGGGTCGGCAGCGGCCGGGTCTCGCCCTCGATGCTGACCTGGCCCTCCTCCATCGCCTCGAGCAGGGCGCTTTGTGCCTTGGGGCTGGCCCGGTTGATCTCGTCGGCCAGGATCACCTGGGCAAAGATCGGCCCGGGGTGGAAACGGAAACCGCCAGTCTCGCGCTCATAGATCGCCGCCCCGAGTATGTCGGCCGGCAACAGGTCGCTGGTGAACTGGATGCGCTGGTAGTCGAGCCCGAGGGTGCGCGCCAGGGCATGGGCCAGGGTGGTCTTGCCGACCCCGGGCATGTCCTCGATGAGCAGGTGGCCGCGCGCCAGCAGGCAGGCCAGACAAAGGCGGACCTGGCGCTCCTTGCCGAGCACCACCTGGTTGATCCGACCGAGCAGGGTGTCGATATGACTGTTCATGTTGGCAAGGATAACTGTTCGCACGCCATCCGTGGGCACGGGCCGTGCGCCACGGGTACGCTAGGCAGCGGCTCGGGTATGGCCGATCAGTTCGTTTATCCGGGCCGCTGCGGCCTCGAACTGTTCGGCCGGGACCGGACGGGAGAACAGGTAACCCTGGCCATAGTGACAGCTCATGCCGTGCAGCAGGTTCAGTTGATCGTCCGTCTCGACGCCTTCGGCGATCACCTTCATGCCCAGGCTGCGGGCCATGGCGATCACGGCCTCGACCAGGGCGCGGTCGCCGCTGTCTTCGCTCATGTCGTGGACGAAGCTCTTGTCGATCTTCAGGGAGTCGATCGGGAAACGCTTCAGGTAGGACAGCGACGAATAGCCGGTGCCGAAGTCGTCCAGGAAGATGCGGAAGCCGCGCGACCGCACGGCGTCGAGCCAGGCCAGGGCCTTGTCGACATCGGCCAGCAGGACGCCCTCGGTGATCTCCAGGGCCAGCCTGGCCGGATCGATGCCGTGATGCTCGACAATTTCGCTCAGAAGGACCGCGGGCAGGCCGTCGGGGATCTGGCGGGCGGACACGTTGACGGAAATATAGCGGTCGACGCCTTCGTGTTGCCATCTGGCCAGTTGTGCGCAGGCGACATCCAGGGTCCACAGGCCGATCTCGTCGATCAGGCCGATCTCCTCCGCCAGGGGGATGAAGGCGTCCGGCGGCACCATGCCGCGTTCGGGATGCGGCCAGCGGATCAGCGCCTCGGCCCCGGCCAGGCGGTTGTCTACCAGATCGATGATGGGCTGGTAGTAAAGCTGGAATTCCCGCTCCCGCATCGCCCGCCTGAGATCGTTTTCCAGGTGCTGGCGTTTTTCGGCGGCCTCGGCCAGGGTGTTGTCGTAAAAGACATAGCCGTTGCCGCCCTTCGCCTTGGCCCGGTCGAGGGCCAGTTCCAGGTTGCGCAGAAGGCCGGGAACGTCGGTACCGTCCTTCGGCGAGACGGCGATGCCCAGGCTGGCATGGATGGCTACCGGCGAGCCGTCGACAAAGAACGGCTTGCGGATCGATTGCATGAGCCGCTCGGCGATGCGGTCGACATCGTCGCTGCCGGTCAGGCTTTCCAGCGCCAGGACGAAACGGTCGCCGGTCAGCCGCGCGATGGTGTCGCTCGCCTTGATGCAGTTGCCAAGGCGCGCGGTGGCGTCCTTGAGAATGACGTCGCCGACGGGCAGCCCGAAACCCTCGTTGATGCGCCTGAAGTTGTCCAGGTCCACCATCATCAGGGTGAAGCCGCCAGTCTGGGCGATCAGCGGGTCGCTCAGCAGCCTTTGCAGTGTTTCCTCGAGCCCAAGGCGGTTGGTCACGCCGGTCAGCTTGTCGGTGATTGCCAGTTGTTTGGCCAGGGCCTCGGCCTCCTTGTGTTCGGTGACGTCATGGACGACGCCCTGCAACTGGTTCTCGCCGACCGGCGTCAGGACAACATGGAGCCAGCGCCAGTAGCCATCCCGCAAGCGGACGGTCAGGTCATCCGCCAGGCCGACGTTGTTCAGCCAGCAATGAAGCGTCAATTCGGTGATGCGGGAGGCGTTTTCCCAGGGCAGTTGGCGGATGTTCAGGTTGCCCCGATAGGCCTCGTAGGGCGGTATGTTCATCAACAGGGCGAAGGCCGGGTTCCAGGAGGTCAGGCTGCCGTCGGGGGCGACGATGAAGATGCCGGTCTCGGCATTCTCGAAGATGGAGCGGTATTTCTTTTCGTCCACCTCTTTTTCCAGGCGCAGTGTCCTTTCCTGGCTGAGTGCGTCGACCAGGTTGGCCGCCAGGGTGTTGATGTCGTGCACCAGACGGCCGATTTCCGAATTGGCATGGCTCTTCGGCACCGCCAGGCGTTCGCCCTTGGTGGCATCCATGCGGTGCAGGCCGTCCGACATGGCCTTGATCGGGCGCACGATGAATACCAGCATCACCGCCACCACGGTCAATGCGACCAGGGCCAGCTGGCCGGCGATCTGGAAGATGACGAAACGGACCTCATCCTGGATCGCGCGCCGGATGGCCTCGGTGTTGGCGGTCAGCTGGATGCGGCCGATGGTCTTGCTGGCGTCGAACGGCGAGCGTACTTCGCGGGTCAGCTGGGCATTCCTGACGGCTTCACCGGGCTGGCGGCCGGGAAGCGTGCTTCGGGCCAGGTCGACCCCATCGGCCAGGATGGCCACGGACAGTACCTCCTTGTTCTTGAGCAGGCCCTGGGCGACCTCGTCGGCGAGTGTGGCATCCTTGACGAAACAGGCGACGCTGATGGTGCTTTCGACCGTGTCGAGCAGCTGGCTGAGGTGTTCTGCGGCCGCCCGATGCTGGCGCTGGCCGGTGACCACGATGGTGGCCGCGATGGTGACGGCGCCGGCCACCAGGAAGCTGGCTATGAGCGCAGCCGTCGAACGGACCAGGATGCTGTGGCGGCCGAATGTCTGCATCAGCGTTCGAATTCGAGGACGATCCTGAACCGGGAATCGACCTGGCTGCGCTCGAGGTAAGCGATGGCGCCCGGTTGCCTGGCCAGCAGATCGAGGACTTCAGCGGTGCTTTTCGCCTGATGGGGTGGGCTGGTCTTGCCGGAGAAGATCAGCCGTGCCCAGTAGGCATTGATCTCGGCCAGATCCTTGTTGACCAGCAGACGATAGAAGCGCGCCTTTTCCGGTTGGTTATCCGGCTGGTCGATCGGCAGGGCGGCCATGCCCGAGGACAGTTGGCGATAGCGCCCCATGAAGATGTTGACGGCGTCGTCCAGGGTCAGCCTGTCCACCCCGCTCCGGGCATTGACCACCAGCACCAGGCCGGGACTGGCCTGCGCCCAGGGCGACAGGACCAGGGCGGCAAGCAGTAGAAGGCAGGACCTTGGAACCAAGTTCGCCTCCTAGAACACGAAATCCAGCGCCAGGCTGAACACGGTCATGTCGCCGTCCCAGCCCGGGATCTTTTCTTCGCGGTACGGGAAAACCGAGTTTGGCGAGCCATTGATCCAGTCCACCTGGGCCTTCAGGTCCAGGTCTTTCCTGAGATCCCAGCGCGCGCCCAGGAACCAGGTGTGCTGGTCGGCATGGGTCGATTCAGACAAGGCGGTGGCGTAGGCCCCATAGGGGAAAGGTGGCGTGCTGGTGAAACGGGCTGCTTCGGACTTGGTCCTGGAATAGCCGATGAAGGGGGTCACATTGCCGGTGCGGTAGGAGGCGATGACATACCCGGCCCGGGAATCCTCGAAGGCCGCACTGCCCTGATCGATCCGGCTGAGCATCAGCTGCAACTGGAACGGGCTGTTGTCGTAGACCAGGCCGAGGGAATCGTAGGTGGTCCATTTGCCGGCCACCTCCATCTCGGGAACCTGGTCGGTGAAGTCTGGAAGGCCCGCGAATTCGTTGATCGGGGGACCTTTGTCGAATCTGACCCGGGTCTGGCCGATGCGGATCTGCCAGGGCCCGGTCAGGTAATCCAAGTGGCCGCCGGCCACCAGGGAGCCGGACATGTCCCAGTACAGGCCACTCCCCAGGTACATCTTTTCCGGCGAAATGCCGGCGAACAGCTTGCCGCGCAGCAGGCCGTTGCCGAGCGGAATCGACTTGGCACCATCGATGCCGTCGACATAGGACAGGACCAGTGGCCCGAAATAATCGGGCGGCGGACGCACGGTCAGGTTGGCATAACCGACCAGGCGCGAATCGGCCAGCATGTAGAACTCGGTGCCCAGACGGCCAATCCGCAGACTGGCGGTCGGGTCGGGGTCGTAGCGCAGAAAGGCCCAGGAGACCTCCGGCGCGAAATTGCCTTCGCTGTGATAGCGGCTGACCGCCTGCAGGACAGCTTCCAGTTTGTCGTTGAATTGATAGCCTGCCTGCAATCCGATCATGGAGTCGACCTTGGCCGACCATCTGGAGGTCAAGCCGTACGGTTGCGACAGGTCGCGGACGAATTGGGCGTCGTCGTCGTCCGTGCGGGCGAGGCCGAGGGTGCCGAAGCCGTGCAGGCTGAAGCCATTGCCTGCCGCTTCCTGTTTCATCTGTTCAGCGGCACCGGCAGGGCTGACGGCGGCCATGGCCAAGGCCAGAGTCATCAACAGTGTGCGTCCTGATTTCATATTATTTTTGCCGTTCATGAAAGGCCTGCGCGGTCCTTAGCCCAGCCATCCCCGCGCTGGGGTGGTGTCAATTAAATGAATAAACACATCTTGATGTTTCATTAATCGCACTTAACGCAATTAAGTATAACGACTTATCCGGGAAAAGAGGTCCTGGATATCGTGCAACATTACTGCTTGCCCGGTCAGGCTGGGGCCTCGATCCGGCCGGTCAGCATTTCATCGATCCGGACGGCGGCGGCTTCGAACTGTTCGGCCGGAACCGGACGGGAAAAGTAATAGCCCTGGCCATAGCGGCAGTTCATGCCGCGCAGCAGCTCCAGCTGTCCCGCCGTTTCGACGCCCTCGGCCACCACGCTCATGCCCAGGCTGCGGGCCATGGCGACCACGGCCTCGACCAGGGTGCGGTCGCTGCTGTCCTCGCCCATGTCGCGGACAAAGCTCTTGTCGACCTTGATGGTGTCGACCGGGAAACGCTTCAGATAGGACAACGACGAATAGCCGGTGCCGAAGTCGTCCAGATAGATGCGGAAGCCGAGTCCGTGGGCGGCCTCGATCCAGGTGAGCGCCTTGTTGACGTCGGCCAGCAGGACGCCCTCGGTGATCTCCAGCGCCATCCGGGCCGGGTCGACGCCATGGCGGCGCACGGCGTCGGCCAGGGCGGTCGGCGGTAGGCCGTCGGGAATCTGGTGCGCGGAAATGTTGACCGACAGGTAACGGTCCAAGCCTTGCCGCTGCCAGGCGGCCAGCTGTGCGCAGGCGGCATCCAGCACCCACAGGCCGATCTCGTCGATCAGGCCGATCTCCTCGGCCAGGGGTATGAAGGCATCCGGCGGGATCAAGCCCTGTTCTGGCCGCAGCCAGCGGATCAGCGCCTCTGCCCCGGCAAGCCGGTTGCCTGCGAGGTCGATGATGGGCTGGTAGTAAAGCCGGAATTCCCGATTCTGTACCGCGTGCCGGAGGCTGTTTTCCTGGCGTCGCCGCTGCTCGGCCGCTTCGGTCAGGGTGAGGTTGAAGAAAACGAAGCCGTTGCCGCCTGTCGCCTTGGCCCGGTCCAGGGCCAGTTCGGCATTGCGCAGCAGGCCGGGGAGGTCGGCACCATCCTTCGGGTAGATGGTGATGCCCAGGCTGGCGTGGATCTGTATCTGCGCCTCATCGACGAGGAAGGGCTTGCGGATCGAGGTCAGGATGCGCTCGGCGATGTGGCCGGCATCCTCGCCGCCGGTCACGCTCTGCAGGATCAGGGCGAAGCGGTCGTCGGTCAGCCGGGCGAGGATGTCGCTGCCCTTGACGCATCGGCCCAGGCGTGTGGCGGCGCCCTTGAGGACGGCATCGCCGGTGGGCAGTCCGAAACCCTCGTTGATGCGTCTGAAATTGTCCAGATCCGCCAATACCAGGGCGAAACCGCCGGTCTGGGCAATCAGCGGGTTACGCAGCATGGCCTGCAGTTCCTCCTCGAGTCCGAGCCGGTTGGCCATGCCGGTCAGGGCGTCGGTCACGGACAGGTGCTTGGCCGAGGCCTCGGCCTCCTTGTGCTCGGTGACGTCATGCACTACGCCTTGCAGCAGATCCTCGCCGACCGGGGTGAGCACGACGCCGAGCCAGCGTCGGGCTCCGTTTCTCAGCCGGATGACCAGGTCGCCCGATCGGCCGATGTTGTCCAGGCGGCAGTTGTGCACCATCCCGCCGATGCGGGACGCATTCTCCCAGGGCAGTTGGTGGATGTTCAGAACGCCTTGATAGACCTCGTTGGCGGGGATGCCGAGCAGCAGGGCGAAGGCCGGGTTCCAGGATGGCAGGTTGTCGTTCTGGTCGATGATGAAGATGCCGGTCTCGGCATTCTCGAAGATGGAGCGGTATTTCTTTTCCTCCACCTCCTTGTCCAGGCGCAAGGTCCTTTCCTGGTCCAGGGTATCGGCCAGGTCGCCGGCCAGGCCATTGATGTCGTGCACCAGACGGCCGATTTCCGAATTGGCATGGCTCTTCGGCACCGCCAGGCGTTCGCCCTGGGTGGCATCCATGCGGTGCAGGCCGTCCGACATGGCCTTGATCGGGCGCACGATGAATACCAGCATGACCACCACCACGGTCAACGCGACCAGGGCCAGTTGGCCGATGATCTCCAGGGTGATGAAGCGGATTTCCTCGTGGATGCCGCCTTCGATCACCGCTGTGTTGGCGTCGACCTGGATGCGGCCGATGGTCTTGTCGACATTGAAGGGCGATCTCACCTCTCTGGCCAGGTGCAGGCCGCTGGCGATATGACCGTGCCGGCTATCGGCAAGCAGCTTGCGCGCCCGGCCGTCTTCGGAACTGATGGTGACGGACAGCACTTCCTTGTTCTTGAGCAGACCCTGGGCGACCTCGTCGGCGAGCTTCTCGTCCTGGACGAAGCAGGCGATCCTGACCGTGCTCTCGACCGTGTCGAGCAGGTGGTTCAGGCGATCGGTCGCGGCCTGATGCTGGCGCGCGCTGGTCAAGGCGAGGCTGATCGAGATGGTGGCCGCGCCAGCCAGGAGAAAGCTGCCGAGCAGCATGACCGTCGAGCGGACCAGGATGCTGTGGCGACCGAATGTCCGCATGTTCAGCGCTCGAGTTCGAGTACGATCCTGGCCCGGGGATCGGCCTGGCTGCGCTCGATGTAAG
>JBAZLW010000116.1:0-7634 GCA_041650095.1 Hydrogenophilaceae bacterium
GCTATCACCTTGAAACTGGAACGGCCGGACTGGTCGGTCTGCGCGCTCGATGTCAGCACCGAGGCGCTGGCCGTGGCGCAGGTGAACGGGGAACGCCTGGGGGCCGGGGTCGAGTGGCTGGAGAGCGACCTGTTCGCGGCCCTGGCCGGGCGCACGTTTGCCCTGATCGTCAGCAATCCGCCCTACGTCGCCGCGGCCGACAATCACCTGGACCAGGGCGATGTCCGCTTCGAACCGAGAGGCGCGCTGGCCTCGGGGGCGGACGGCCTCGACGCCATCCGGGCAATCGTGAAGCGAGCGCCCGCTCACCTGGCGCCCGGCGGCTGGCTGCTGCTGGAACACGGCTACGACCAGGGTGAGGCGGTGCCGTCCCTGCTCCGTACGGCGGGCTATGAGGAGGTGTTCATGGATCGGGATCTGGCCGGCCAACCCCGCGTCAGCGGGGGCCGGCGCGGTTAGCCGGCCACACGAGTTGCCGTCCCCCTCTCCCCCAGAGGGCGTAGGGTGCAATAAGCGCAGCGCATTGCACCAGACAGCATCCGGCGCAATGCCCGTTGGTTATTGCGCCCTACTCCCGGGCATCACACCGCCTTGTGGTAGGAAACGATGGTCTCCACTTCCTTCTTCGAGCCGAGGATCACCGGCACCCGCTGGTGCAGGCCTTCCGGCTGCAGGTCGAGGATGCGCTCGTAGCCGGTCGACGAGGCGCCGCCGGCCTGCTCGACGATCATCGACATCGGGTTGGCCTCGTAGAGCAGGCGCAGCTTGCCCGGCTTGCTCGGATCCTTGGTGTCGCGCGGGTACATGAAGACGCCGCCGCGGGTCAGGATGCGATGCACCTCGGCCACCATGGAGGCGACCCAGCGCATGTTGAAGTCCTTGCCGCGCGGGCCTTCGGTGCCGGCCAGGCACTCTTCCACATAACGCGCGACCGGCGCCTCCCAGAACCGGCGGTTGGAGGCATTGATGGCGAACTCGCGGGTCTCGGCGGGGATCTTCATGTCCGGGTGGGTGAGCAGGAACTCGCCCACTTCGCGGTCCAGGGTAAAGCCGTTGACGCCATGACCCATGGTCAGCACCAGCATGGTGGATGAGCCGTACAGGGCGTAACCGGCGCAGACCTGTTCAGTACCGGGCTGGAGGAAGTCGGCCATGGCGGCGGCACGGTTTGCAACCGGGGCGCGCAGGATCGAGAAGATGGTGCCGACCGAGATATTGATGTCGACGTTGCTGGAACCATCCAGGGGGTCGAACACCAGCAGGTACTTGCCGAGCGGGTACTGGTTGGGGATGTCGTAGACCTCATCCATCTCTTCCGAGGCCATGCCGGCCAGATGGCCGGCCCACTCGTTGGTGCGGATCATGATCTCGTTGGTGATCACGTCCAGCTTCTTCTGGGTCTCGCCCTGAATGTTCTGGCTGTCCAGCGCACCCATGGTGCCGATCAGCGCGCCCTTGTTGACGGCGTTGGAGATGACCTTGATGGCAGTGGCCAGGTCGTTCAACAGGGCGGTGAAATCACCGGTGGCGCCCGCGATGTGGCGTTGTTCCTCGATGATGAACTGGGTGAGCGTGGTGCCGGTGTGCATGGATGGTCTCGCGTCGAATATTAGAAGATGCTGAATTTTACCATTCGGTAAATTTATCGCGCCGGAATTTATTCTTATTCGTTCTCCAGCCTATCGCTGGTCGTGAAATGCCAGGTGCGGGATATCTCGAAGATATCGACCTGCTTGCGCATCTCGTCGGAAAAAGGCGCAAACGGCGCCGACATCTGAACGATCTTGATCGCGGCGGCATCGAGTATGCGCGAACCGGAGGAACGGTCGATCTGGACGTCCACCAGGCTACCGTTGGCCCGGATGCTCACGGTCAACAATAGATTGCCATGAATGCCCTCGCGTTTGGCCGCCTCCGGGTAGTTCATGTTGCCGATCCGCTCCACCTTGAGGCGCCAGTCCTCCACATAGCGTGCGAAGGGGTATTCCTTGGCCCGGGCAGCGGCATTGTCACGCCGCGGGTACTTCTGGTAGGCCTCCCAGTCCGTGCTGATGCGCGCTTGCAGGCGCGCCATTTCCAGGCTGGTCTCGGCCAGGGAGGCCGGCGCCGGCACCGACGGCTTCGGCTGGGCGGGCGCTTCGTCGTATTCCTGGTTGATCGCGTAATTCGATTTCGCCTGGCTCATCAAGCGCCTGGCCTCGGCCACCCTGGCCTGGATCCGGCTCTCCAGCGTTTCGGCCGATGCCGTGGCGTTACGGTCGCTGGCCGGCAACGGGCTCTTGGCCTGGCGCTCCTCCTGGACATCGCCGCCGCCGTCTAGGTTGGCCTGGGCCAGCACCTCTGGGGCGAGCGGCGCGGTCATGGTGCGGGCGTTGACCAGGACCACCTCGAGCGGCCTGGTATCCTGGAACAGGGCCGGATTCGTCGCCCGGATGCCGACCCCGAAGATGATCACCGTATGGACGACGGCCGACATCACCATGGCGCTGCTCAGGCTGGCAAACGCCGCGCTGAAGAAACTGCCGAAGAACCACTTCAGCCAGTCCCAGGCCTTGACGATAAGGGTCGGTAAGACGAGCCCGGACATCTCGATTCAGTCGGCCACCGCCGGCGCGAGGTAACGGCAGTTCAGCTCGTTGTCGAGCAGGTCGAAATCGGCCACGGCGACCCGGATGGCGTCGCCCGGATTGAGCGCCGGCGCACCGACGACCCGGGTGACCATGGGCAGCCCGGTCAGGCGGACCAGGTTTTCCTTCAAGACGACGGCCTCCATTTCAGCGATACCTTCCTGGATAAACCAGCGCAGGCACCAGTAGCGCTCCATTTTGCGCTGAAAATCGTTGTAGGCGTCATAGGCCAGCTCGAAATCGCGCATCGCCGCAAACAGCATCGGGTCGTTGCCGGCATAGACCGGCTTGTCGCCGCGCGCCACCGCGAGGATCTGGCGCTGGTTGATCAGGTCGACATAACGGCGCAGCGGCGACGTGCTCCAGGCATAGCACTCCAGGCCCAGGCCCTCGTGCGGCGCCGGCCGCAGGGTCATGCGCACCTTGCCCTGGCTCTGCGCCCGGTACATGCCGGCGACCTCGTGGTCGGCCAGCAGCTTGCCCCAGCGGCTGTTGGCCAGGATCATCAGCTCGGACACCAGCTTGTCGATCGGGTTGCCGCGCACGCGCGGGATGATGCTGACGCGGTCGTCGACGACCTTGAAGTTGTAGTCCAGGCGCTGGACCTGGTCGGCCTTGCCGCGCGCCGCCTCCAGATGGCAGGCGAAGCCCCAGAGCCATTCCAGTTCCTTGCGGAACGGGTAATCGGGTGCCGCCGGGTTCCGGATCGTGTCCTCGTTGAACAGCGGCTCCAGGGTCTCGTGGCGCAGGTTGGCGGCGATGCGGATGACGTCGGCCTGGGTGCTCAGGCTGACGATGGAACTGTCGGCCGCCACTTCGACATACAGGGAAAGCGCCGGGCAGTCGCGGTTCTCGGCCAGGGTGTACTGGTCGACCAGGCCCTCCGGCAGCATGGTGATCTTGCCGCCGGGCATGTAGACGGTGGACAGCCGGGTTGCGGCGAGCCGGTCCAGTTCGCTGCCGGGCGCGATGCCCAGGGCCGGGGCGGCGATGTGGATGCCGACCCGGGCGCCGCCGTCGGGCCGGAAGATGACCGAGAAGGCGTCGTCGATCTCGGTGGTAGCGGCATCGTCGATGCTGAACGCGGGGGCGTCGCCGGCCGGCAGTTCGGGCGGCGGCTCGGGCGGGGCCAGTTCGGGGAAACCGAAGCCGCGCGGAAAGTGCTCGAGCAGGAAGGCCTGCAGGTGGAATTCCTGGCTCGATGGGATGGCGCCGCACTTGTCGAGCAGACGCACCGGGCTGAGCCCGGTCTCGCCGCAGGCGTCCATCAGGGCCTTGTATTCCAGGCTGTTCTTGTCCGGCTTGTGGGCCAGCTCGAAGACCTTGGCCCGGAACGCCTCGGGCAGGCCGCCGGACTTGAGCTGGTCGGTCCACTCGGCGCGCAGCTCGGCCTCGCGCGCCTTGCGCTCCAGGCCGGCCTTGGCCGCCGCCAGGGCCTCGGCCGGCGCCGCCTTGTAGCGGCCCTTGCCCTTCTTGTAGAAGTAGATCGGCGCAGAATGCAGGCACAGCAGCACGGCGCCGGCCTCGGGCCCGTTCGGGGTCTTGCCGTGATATTCGACGGCCAGGTCGGCGAAACCGAACTCGCTGCCGGCGGCGACCTCCCACAGGAAGTCGGTGTCGATCTCGGCGGCCAGGCGGCGCGCGGTCTCCATCGCCTCGGCCGGGGCCGGGGCGAGGTAGCGCAGCAGGATATGAGCCGCCTTCACCTTGGTTCGCTTGCCGTGCTGAGACTCCAGCTGCAACGAGGTGTCGTTGTCGGCCAGGATGGTGCCGGCCTTGATGTCGCCGTCTTCCTCGTAAAAAACGTACATCAAAACTCCAGAATGGTGGGGATGTAGTCGGTAAACCGGCTAAAGCCATGGTCGCCGCCGTCCAGGACGATCTGGCGGGCGCCGGCGAAATAATCGACCGCTTCGCGGTAATCGAGCACTTGGTCGCCGGTCTCGACCAGCAGCAGGTGGTTTTCCGGCCGTGCCAGGCGTTCGACCCGCAGTGAAGCCAGCTCGTCGGCATGGGCGGCGGTGAAGGTGTATTCCGCGCCGGTATGCCAGTTCTTCTGCGGCTTGCCGACCTCGTCGGCGAGCTTGCCGTGGCAGGCGACGCACGGGTTGATATGGACCGCCTTGAGGTCGTGCCGCTCGGCCAGGTAGGCGGCATAGAAGCCGCCCAGCGAGCTGCCGATCAGCTTGGCCCGGCCCCGGCTTTGCGCGATCAGCCCCTCCAGCAGGCGAATCGCCTCGGCCGGGCGGTGCGGCAGGTCGGGACAGGCCCAGGCCTCGGCGAGGCCGCGTGCCGCCAGCCAGGCGGCGAGTTCACGCGCCTTGCCGGACTGGGCGGTACTGTTGAAACCATGGATATAGATCAGCATGCGGGGAAAACGGGACGAACGAATCCGCTATTTTACCCGTTCGCCTCCCCCAGCCAGGCGACGATTTCGTCGAGTACCTGATTGGCCGCCCGGTTCATCGCCTGGGCGGCGGCGCCGGCATCGAATGCAGCCACCGGCTGCTGGGACACGAAGATGCGCCGGCCGAGCAGGACGCCGCGGTCGCGCCGGACCAGTTCGGCCTCGACCAGCAACAGGACCGTGCCAGGCGGTGTGCTGGCATCGTGGTAGAAGTCGATCAGCCGGGTGTTGAGCTGGTAGTCGCCGATGATGCCGCCCGACAGTGGGGCCACCGCCGCGAAGGTGCGCGCCGCCTCCAGGCGCTGGCGCAACAGCCAGCTCAGGCGCTTGGCCGGCAACTCGGTCCAGTAGGCAAATTCGTAGTTGGCGCGGGTCCCCGGTATCCGGCTGTAGGCCAGGCGCGGCTCCTGGTAGAAAGCCGAGGCATCCATCTCGCGCAGCAGCAGGACGCCGGGTAGTGTCCTGGGCGACGACGCGACCGGGCCCGGATCGTTGAGCACATAGTAGGTCGCCGGTTGCGCCGGGCCGGGCAGTGCACTGCAACCAGACAGCCAGATCAGAGGCAGCAGCCAGAGCAGGTTCTTCATTGCAATTTCTCCCCCGGGCCCAGGCTCTTCGGGCTGGGTCCGTACAATACGCGGGCCGGATTGGCCAGTGCCCGGCCGGTCTCCTGCAAGGCGTCGCCGGCCAGGCGCAGGGACTGGGCGGTGGACTGGATATCCTGGCCGGCCAGATCGGCCGTCAGCTTGACCTGGCTGGACAGGCCGCTCACCTCGCGATCGACATGGTCCAGCGTGGTGCGCGCCATGGCCAGGGTTGCGGTGGTGGCACCGGTCACCTTGACCAGGCTTTCGTTGGCGGTCTTGAGGGTGATTTTGGCCTCACCGCCCAAACCGTCGGCCTGCTCGGCTGCGCGCCTGGCGCTTGCCACGGCCTCGCGCAGTTCCGGCATGGCCTGTTTCAGTTCGCTGGTCACGGCATTGAGGTTGGCCAGGCTGCCGGTCAGGGATTGCTGGTTCCGGTCGGAGAGCAGGGTATTGAAGCGGGACAGCGCTTCCTGCCCGGACGCGCCGAGCACTTCCAGGGTATTGGCGACGCGGGTGAACTGCGGCACACCCTCCGGGATCACCGGATAGCGCTCGCCCTCTGGGATGGCCGTCAGGGACACGCCGCCCTGGGGCGGATTGTCCAGGTCGATGGCGGCCAGGCCGGTCACCAGGTGGCGCGCGACCGTGGCCTTGACCCCCTCCAGCACCGGGGTGCGGGCATCGACCTGCAACAGCACCCGCACCTTGCGCCCCTGGCCGGGGATGATCGCGTAGTCGACCACCCGGCCGACCTTGATGCCCTGCATGCGCACGTCGCTGCTGATCTGCAGGCCCTCCAGTGACTGGTTCTGGAAGTACACCAGATAACGCTCGCCGCCCTGGTCGGAATTGGCGCCCGCCAGCCAGTACAGGCCCAGCACCAGCAGGGCGATAAGCGCCAGCGTGGCCAGGCCGATGCGGACATATCTAGCCTCGGATTCCATTGCCATCCCCTTTCTCTTTCATATGCGCCGAGAAATACGACCTGATCCAGTCGTGATCGACCCGCGCCACCTCGTGCACCGGGCCGTCGGCGATCACCTTGCCGCCATGCAGGACCACCACCCGGTCGACCAGCCCCCAAAGGGTATCCAGATCGTGGGTGGTCAGCAATGCGGTCAGGCCCAGGCTGTCGCACAGGGTACGCAACAGGTTGTCGAAGGCGCGCGCGCTGATCGGGTCGAGGCCGGAGGTCGGCTCGTCGAGGAACAGCATCTCCGGCTCCAGGGCCAGGGCACGGGCCAGGGCGGCGCGCTTCTTCATGCCGCCCGACAGTTCGGCCGGCCGCTTGCCGGCGGCCTCGGGCGGCAGGCCGGCCAGGCGGATCTTCAGGTCGATCACCTCGTCGCGCAACGCCTCGGGCAGGCCGGTATGCTCCCTGAGCGGCGCCTCGACGTTCTCCGCCACGGTCAGCGAGGAGAACAGCGCGCCCTCCTGGAACAACACGCCGAAGCGCTGGCGCAGCGCATTCAAGCCATCCGGCGGCAGCTGCCAGAGGTCCTCGCCGAGCAGGCGGATGCGGCCCGCCTGCGGCCGGAACAGGCCGATGCACTCGCGCAGCAGCACGGTCTTGCCGGTGCCGCTGCCGCCGATCAGGGCGACGATCTCGCCCCGGTTGATCTTGAAGCCGACGCCGTCGTGCAACTGCTGGCCGGCGAGCCGGGTATGGATGCCGTCTACTTCCAGCACGGTGGTCATCACAGCTCCGGGTGCACGATGGCGTAGAAGGCGTTGATCAGGATCACCGCCATCAGGCTGGTCACCACGGTAGCGGTGGTGCGCTCGCCGACGCTGCGGGCGTCGCGGCTGACGGCAAAACCGTTGCGGCAGGCGATGAAGGCGATGGCGACGGCGAAGGCCGGTGTCTTGGACAGGCCGAAGGTGACGGTGCTGAACGGCAGGACGTCGCGCATGCGGATGAAGAAGGTATTGAAGGTGATGTCCAGTTGGCTGGCTGCCACCGTGGCCGCGCCCAGCACCCCGACCAGATCGCCGAAGAAGGCCAGCAACGGC